>JBOGIN010000853.1:0-2841 GCA_050742275.1 Vicinamibacteraceae bacterium | reverse complement strand
CCTTGAAATCACTCCGCGCGGTGACGACGTGGATGCCATCGAGCGTGACGGTGCCTTCGTCGAACACCATCGTGCCCGTGAAGCGACGCATCGCGAAATCGGCTTGATCGGTCACGAAGCTCAAACGGTCGACGGCAATGCGCAGACCATCTGGGCTGTTGTTCAGGGCGAGGTCGGCATCGATCTCGTCGAAGCGCCGCGGAGGCTCGGGATCTGGCTCGGTCGGTGACGCGGCCGCGCGATCTCCACCCCAGGCCGGCTGCCGGCCTGCCGGTGAAGGCCGCGCGCTACGGTTGGACGATGGCGCACCGCGCTCGGATTCGATAATGAACTGGGCGTCGTTGAGGGTAATCCGATTGAAGTTGAGGCGTGGCCCGGGACGTGGCTTCGCCGAACGGCGCCGCTTGAGCAGCCGTCCGAGGTTCCAACCGTCGCCCAGCCGCCGGAGTACGATCACGGGCCGCTCGAGCGCCAGGCCATCGAGCGTGACGCCATTGGAGGCGACCCTCGTCACTTCGTAGCTCGCCTCCACGCGCGCGATCGTGATCGACGGCCGTCCCTCCTGACGCACGACGACGTCGGAGAGCGTGACGCCGGTGAAGAGGTTGCCTTCGAGGCGGCCGATCGTGAGCTCGCCGTTCAGCACGCGGCTCGCTTGGCTCACGGCGAGGCGGCGGACGCGCTCCTTGAACCAGGGGGTCTGGGTCGCCACCAGCGCGAGCCCCAGGAGCCCGACCACGAGTGCCGCGAAGATTACGAGAACGCGCAGGATACGTCGAAGCAACCGCACTTCGAATAGGTCTTGAGTTGTGAGCCTTGCCCCTTGCCCTTAGAAAGCTTGCCCGATACTGAAATGTAGCCGCCAGTGGCGCCCTTCCGGCTCACCGTCCACTTTCAGCCCTTCGATTGGATTCAACTGAAAACCGAGATCCGCACGCACGGGCCCGATTGGTGTCTGATAGCGAAGGCCAGGGCCGGCGGCATAGCGAAGGTCGTTCAACTGGAAGTCCCAGGAATTGGGCCAGACGTTGCCTGCATCGACAAACGCGACCATTGAAAAGTTCCCCATGACCGGCATCCGGAGCTCGACCGCACTGTCGAAGACCGCATGGCCACCCAGCGGAAAGCCGTCCGCGCTCAGCGGCGCGACCTGGAAGCGATTCCACCCACGCAGGCTGCCGGAGCCGCCCAGGAAGTAGCGCTTGAAGAACGGCACGTGCAGCTCGATGTCTTCGTCGCCAAAGAAGCTTCCGACACGGCCGCGCGCGGCCAGGACAGCGCGTCCCACGAGCTCCCTGTAGTAGCGGCCCTCGGCGGTGAGCTCGTAGTAGTCCCAATCACCGGCCACCCATCGTCCCGCCTGTTCGAGGTGGAGCGCGGCAATGTACCCGCTGGAGGCGTCGAGCAGGTTCTCGGTCGTATTGTGCTGAAAGTCGACCGCGATCGCGCGGAGCGTGCCGTTTCCTTCCCCCCGCGTCGGATCGAGCCCCAGCGCGATGAGCGTGTCGCGGAACTCTGGATCCCGCAACGCTTCGTTGCTGATCTGATAGTCCTCGTACTCGTTCACGAGGGTCAGCGACAGTGTCGTGGCGGCCTGCCGTTGACGCACGGGATCTCGCCATGCGAGCTCCTTGGTCAGCGTGAGGCGACCGCCACTGGTCAGCAGGTCGTACGCCGTTTCGTCCGAGAACCACGACTGAAGGCTTGTCGACACCACGAGGCCGTAGCGGCCCCAGGACGGCTCCTCGAAGTTCAGACGCACACCACGGTCAAGAGAAGACCACTTCGTCTCGATGCCGGCGGTCCGGGCCCCGCCATAGAAGTTGACGTGCCGCCAGTTCAGCGTCGCGCGGGCTTTCTCCTCGCTGCCAAATCCCAACCCGGTGGTAAGACGTCTGGGCTTTCCCTCGCTGACGATAATCCGCACCGGCACGTCAACCGGCTGGCCCTCGCGCCCGCCGCTCGTCTCGATGCTGGCAAACTGCAGGAGCTCCAGCTGGTAGAGGCGACGCTGGCTGTCCTGCACCTTGCTCCACCGGTAGGGCTCTCCCTCTTCGAACACGAGCTGCTCGAGGATGTTGCGGCCGCGCAAGGCGTGGTTGCCCGCAATCGTGATTGGACCGAAGCGCGCTCGCGGTCCCAGCGTGGCAGCAAGAATGACGTAGATGCGCGAGGGAGCCGAGCCCTGCGCTTCGAGCGTGTCGACCGTCGCGTACGCGTACCCAAGCTCGCGCAGCAGCGCCAGCGCGCGGCCGCGGCTGGTCCGCAGGTCACCGACCCGACGGGGCTGACCGACACGGAGCGGCACGACGGCCTTCAGGCGCGCCGTGTCATCGGCCGACAGCGCGTCGAAGCCGTAGAACTGCACGTCCTCCAGGAGAACCGGCTGGCCCTCCGCTACATGGATGGTGATGAAGACACCGTCGCCGGTCCCTTCCTCGCGTCGAATGTCGTAGCGGGTGACACGCGCGTGCGGATAACCGCGATCGGCGTAGTATGCGGCAATGCGTCCGAGATCCATCCGGAGCTGGTCGGACGTAAACCGCTGCTTGCGCCCCCACGGCAGCCAACTGCTCTCTCGTGTGGCCAGGACCGATTTGAGGTCGTCGACGTCGACGTGCTGAACGCCGGTGAAACCGAGGCGCTTGACGTGGAGGGTCGTCTCCTCCTGCGCCAAGGCGGGCACGGCACACAGCCATACCGCGATGAAAGAGGTGAGCACCCCGTACGCCACGGGTCCATGTTGCCCCGGGATGGCGCTCCGCACAAGGGAGCGGAACCGCCTCGTCGACAAGCCCAGAGCACCGAGGCCGCCGAACGCGCGGGAGCGCGCCCTGGCGG
>JBOGIN010000852.1:0-5436 GCA_050742275.1 Vicinamibacteraceae bacterium | reverse complement strand
CGTTGATGCCGCTCTCGCGAGGGTGCCCTGCGCGATCAGCCTCCCCAGAGGCTGGCCGCGCGATCTTGCACACCACCTGCTGGAATTTGCCGGAGCGGGGATTTCGCGGAATGTCAGGTACGAAGTGGACACGAATCTCCACGTCGGGTCCCATGACCGGCCGCGTCTCCTCGATTACCGCATCCTGAAGATGTGACGATCCACCATCGTCCACCACGAGATAGATATCGAGGGAAGTGCTGTCTTCCTGAACGAACTGAGCGAGGGTTATTGACGGTTGCCCCATGAAAAGGAACGAGAGCAGAACCCCCGCGACGACCGATCCGTCCGGTCGATACAGGACGTCAAATTTCCTGCCATCGAGACGCGCGATGAACGGGAGAGGACATCCACAGTCGCAGGGCGCAATCGCCCTGGTGGCCAGATCGCCAGTTGCATAACGGATGAGGGGCATCCCGAAATTGAGAAGGTCCGTAATGACGAGCTCGCCGGATTCGCCGGGAGCGGCGGGTTGGCCGTTGTTGAGAATTTCGACTAACACGCTTCCAGCATCGACGTGAAGACCGCGGTGTCTGTGACATTCGAAACCCACGCACCCGAGCTCGCGAGAGCAATACAAGTTGAAGACCTCGCCGCCGAACACCTGCTGGAACAACGCGCGTTGGCTCTCGTTCAGCTGCTCGGCCGTGCAGAAGATACGCCTCACCTCAATCGGGGACAGTCTCTCGCGCTGGACGAACCGGGCGAACTGCTCGATGGCGTTCGGGTAGCCGTAGAGCACCGCTGGCCTGAACCGGCGGAGCCGTCGATAGTACTCGAGCATGTCGTCGTGGCTCATGACACGGCAATACATGGACTCGTTGGCCCGGGCGAACCGGCGAAACCGACGTTTGACCGTCTGGGTCGCGCTGCGCGGAGGCAGGTCAGCAGCGACGCCCCAGATCAGGCCGCGCCGGTCGCCGGGCTGGTAGCCGCAGTGCTCGAGAATTCCCCACTGGCGTCCGACGCGTGCCACCCGGCAGCCGCGGTCACGATAAAAGGAGGTGCGGCTTCCTGTGGTCCCGCTCGTGCAGTCCAAGTCGAGCTGATCGGGCGCAAACGCCTCGGACGTGAGACGCGCTCGCTCATATCGGATGACATCCTTCGATAAGAGAGGCAGGCCCACCAGCTCCGCGGCGGTTGTCGCGGACGTCGGCGTGAAGCCCAAGGTGGGCCAGGTTTCCCGATAGTAGGGCACCGTGCGGTAAGCGTGCAGCAACAGTCGCCTGAGCTTCAGTTGTTGCTGTCGTGCCACCTCATCCGGAGAGGAGGCGAGGAGCGCGCGAACCGCACCTCGCGCGGTGCGCCACCCGCTGAAACCGTCGCGCCATGACACCACATCATGCGCAGCCGACCGAAGAAGTCTACTCATGACCATGCCAAATCAACTGGATACACCCACGGGCAACCGTGACGCCGGAGTACGAGCAGGCGTAGCGAGGAGCCGATCGTACAGCTCCATGTGCGCGGTGACCATCCGCTCAGTGGTGAATCGCGCGTCAAACGCCTCCGTGGCACGTCTGGCCATCGCGTGCGCCAGCGCGCTGTCGGACAACAGGCGACCAATGCGGTCGGCCATGGCCGCCACGTCCCCCGTCTCGACCAGAAAGCCATTCCAGCCGTCAGCCACCAACTCAGGGTTCCCGCCAACGCGCGTGCACACCACAGGCTTGCCACACGCGAGATATTCCAGGAGGGCGTTACTCAAGCCTTCATCCGCCGATGACAGCACCCCCACGTCCAGGTGTTTGATGATGGGAACAGCATCAGTCGTTTGTTCCAGGAAATGAACCCACCGCGACAGCATCAGTTCACTGACGAGTGTCTTGAGTGCGCCCTCGCGGGGGCCGGCTCCAACGAGGACCAGATGGGCGCGCGGATGGCGCTTGCGGACGGCGGCGAACGCCCGCAGGAGATCTTCGTGGCGCTTGGTTGGGCGGAGGTTCGCCACGATACCAATCACCGGATCATACGCGCCGATACCATGCCGTTCGCGAAAATGTGGTTCCGGCTCTACATGAAAGCGTGCCGGATCATGCCCATTATGAATCACGACCGTTCGGTCGAGCGGGACCCGCTCGCGTCGATGCACGTTGGCCTTGACGGCTTCACTATTGGCGACGACTGCGTCCACAAAGCGATTCGCGATTCGGAGCAGCCGCAGGTTGGACGGTGTGTACCAGAAGCCCATGTCGCGTCGTCCTACGACCACTCGGGCACCGCCAACCCGGCAGAACGCAGGTGCGATGACAGCCGCATCGTTGAAGAAGATATGGACCAGTTGCACGCCTGACCGCCTCAACTCCCACGCGAACGCCAGGAGTCGAGCCCAGGCGCGCGGAGACGAGAGGTGGCGAACGCCAAGGGCAGTAACTGGGCAGGGAAGCGCCTCGGCCGCATCGACATAGGGAGTCGCTCGAAGGACGACCAACGATGGATCGAATCGTGTGCGGTCCAACCCCCGGATCAGCTCGAGCAGCTGAATTTCTGTGCCGGCTCGTGGACCCTTGTAGTAGTCGATCAAGTAACAAACCTTAACTCGGGATCGAGACATTAGGTGACTCTTTCGTCCGACCAACCAAGATGTGCAAGCAGTTCTGCTCTCCGGGATTCCCAATCGGCGACGAGCTCCTGGCGGAGCAGGCCCATCTCTGCACCGAGCTCAGCTCTTCGGTTCAAGGCTGTGATAATCGCATCGGCCACTGAGCGTGGATCATGGCGCGTGAAGATCGTGCCTCGCCGGAAGTATCCACGAAGCGCTGATGTATCGGAGGTGACCAACGGCTTCCGGAGTGCCACGGCTTCATAGGCACCGCAGACGAGACAATTCTCACGTGTGGTCAGGTCGACCACGACGTCGGCGTCCTGGAGAAGCTGTTCATAGGCCGTGTCGGACAGATAACCGGTAAGCCGAACATTTGGTGGCAAATCATCCAATGTGTGTCCATCGGGGACGCGCCCCGTAACGTGAACCGCTGCGACGTCGGTCAGAAGTCGAGCGGCTTGGATCACGTCGCGATAGGGCTCGTCAGGCGCGAACGAGCACACGAAGACGACCAAATGACCTGATGTCGTCAGCGGTGACCGGAGAGGCGGTCCCATAGTCGGGATCCGATCCGGCAGTACGAAAGGACGGCCACCGTTTGACTGAACGATTGAGGACAGCGGCGTATTTGTCACGAGACTGACATCGGCATTGCGATGAAGTCGACGCAGTATCCACCGCTGGGCGTCGGCACCGTGACCTAGAGGTTCCACAGCCGCATTGTGCAGGTCAGCAATGAGCCTGTAGCCGAGCAGAGGTTTTACTATGGTGAGCCAGAAACCCAGCACTACGGACGGGCACTGCACGAAGACATGTGTCGGACGCTGTCGTACCAGACATGCCGTGGTCCGCACAAGCAGCAGTATATATCGACGTAAGCCGCGGTGCGTGGAAACGAGCTCGAGCAGCGGAATCGTCAATGAGCTCGCGATCTCACGCGTCCGGCGATGGTGCTCCCATGTCATCCACAAGGCCTTCATGCGTCTATCCGAGGCGTGGCGTCCATACATGTGCACGTCTACCCATGAAAGATCGGCAGCAGGCGTGCGACTGGCGCAGTTGGCGAGACTGAAGTAGTAAGAGATACCAAGGATTCCCCTGCCGCTCCACTGACGCAACGCAGTACCCTCAAGCGCCAGAACCACACAAAGTGTTTGCACGAGAAACGCGACTCGGTAAAGCGCATCCTGCCAGAGCAACAAGGCCGCGAGGTAAAGACGGACCACGAAGAAGGGGCGCAAGATAGCGCAAGACCTTGCCATTGCTTACGAACGGGTCGCTCGAGGATACTGCCAAGAAGCCACACCAGCAGTGGATAGCCCAGGTAGATGTCGACGAGAATCGCGAATAGGATCCAGAACACTGCTTCCATGGGCGGTTACGACCTTGGCCCCGGGGCGGCGGTGCGCGGCGGCCGGGCTGACGAGGCTTGTCGAGCTCGCCGGGCGAGGCGCGGCGATACCACTGGATTCACACGCGTGGGCGCTGATGGACCGCGAGACCTCTCCGGTTCACTCGCGTGCGGCTCCGCCGAGGTGGACAGCATAAGCGTTATTACGTTCGCGAAACCGGCCATGAAATACCATTCGTTGCTCGAGAGGCCATACGTGAACACCGCAGACAGAATGTTGACGACGAACCACACTTGCAGCGCGCAGCACAGGCGAACCAAGAGGGGGTTCGCTGATGGTGAGGTCTTCAATGTGCGAAGTGCCCGCCGAACACTGATGCCTATCGCAACCAACAGCGCGCCAAACAGGGGCATACCGACGAAACCCAGCTCCTGTGCCACCTCGGTGAACAAGTTGTGGGACGGCTGATAGTGAGTGCCAAAGTTGCCGTTGGCTTCACGGGATGTCCCGAGCCCGTGACCGAAGAACGGCCTCCGCATCGCCACGCGGAAGTCGTCTTTGATCCCCTCTACGCGTTGATCTGCCGTGTAGTAGTTCCTCGTGTTCGGATTGACGATCGACAGGTAGCGATCTTGGAGATCCTCGGAAAGCCGGGGAATGGAGAACATGACGACTACCACGCCGGCGAGCGTCAGGAGAGCCTTACGGTGACTCTGGAGCCAAATCAGCATAAACGTTGCCGCAAGCGCAACCATCCCAGAGCGGGAGCCGGTGAGCATCAGCGCATAAAGCAGCACCGGCATCAGACCGACATACGCGATCCGTCCAGAAGGCCGTTGAGTCCACAAGTAGTGCACAAAGGGGATCACTGTCACGATGACAGCCGCAAGGCCGTTCGGGTTGACCACATCACTTGGTGCACCAGACAGCCGGCTCATGAACTCGGTGCCGCCGTCCATGGAAGCGGCCGAGCCCCAGTAACCCTGTGTCACGTGGAGATAGACCGGCTCGAGGACGCGCAACGCCTGGCAGACGGTGAAGACGAAGAGAACGCGCTTGAGCTTCTGCTCCGACGTCACGAGCAGCGCCGTGAAGTAATAGAAGACCACCGCCTTGATGAGCTCAGGGATGCCGTGCTTGAGCACGCTGCCCGGCCATTCCACGAAGGGGAGCGTGACGATGGCATAGGCAAAGAGTGCAATTAGCAGCCGGTTGATCCGAGAATCTAGCCGCTCAATGGATCCTCTAGCGGTGGCAAAGATCGCGCCAGCGATTGCGAGCACCAACAAGAGGTCGAGGCGCAACTGACCGAGCACCTCGGCTCGTGCCGGCAAGTGCAGGAACCAGCTGACCATGAAGAGCAGGTAGAGCTTGAAGGCAAGCTTCTGCGCGAAGCTCGACTCGGCGGGCTGGCTGGCCAGCGACGGAACGGCGGTGCGAGATCGTGACAAGGCGACTGTCGTCATGGTTGAGGCGAAGCCGCGCGGCTCTCTCCAGGGC
>JBOGIN010000851.1:0-2088 GCA_050742275.1 Vicinamibacteraceae bacterium | reverse complement strand
TCTGGTGGACATCCAGGCGCCGTAGACAAAGGTTTTCCGCGGGACGATTGGCCCGCCTGCCTCGAGCTGCCATTCGTGTTGGACGAAGGGCGTCTTGTCGGACTCGAAGAACGTGCGCGCGTTGAGGCCGGACCCGAAGTACTTGTAGTAGGCCATCCCGTGCAGCGCGTTTTCACCCCGCTTGGACGTCAAATTCTCGAAGACCACGCGTGAGCTCTCAGGTGGTGCGTTCACGGTGATGACGCTCGCCTCTTCCTGGAAGTTCATGTTGTTGGTCTGGTCCTGCGTGCGCGAAGGGATCCCATCCATGGACTGCGAGAACTGGAGGGTGCTCTGACCCGCGATGCGAAGCTCCCAGCCGCCGCCCGCCCCGCCTTGGACGCCAGGGAGCGTCGTGAACACGGCGAGCGGCGACGGATACAGGTCCACGAGTGGTGCGTTCTGAAACTGCTCCTTGCTAAAGCGCCCACTGATGGTGCCGGTGTCGGTCGTGAGCAGTTGCGAGCCGGCGACGACCGTGACTGCCTCATCGACGCTGCCGACCTCCAAGGGCACGTTGACGCGCCGAGTCTGGCCGCCCTCGACGACGACCTCGTCTGACACGAACGCTTTGAAGCCCTCGAGCTCGGCTTTCAAGCGGTACGTGCCTGGCTTGAGATCCGGCATCTCGTAGTTGCCGTTCTGGTCGCTCACGACGTCCCTGACCGTCACGCCGGTCATCGGCTCGGTCAGCGTGATGTTTACGCCCGGGATGGCCGCGCCCGACGCGTCGGTGACCGTGCCGCGCAGCACCGCCAGGCTCGACTGGGCCGCAACCAACGCTGGCGAGAGGACTAGGAGACACGCGACAGAAAGGCGGCCTCTCATCTCAACCTCCAGGCTAAAACGATTGTGTGGAGAAATGTAAGGCTTCTGATGAAGGGTGTCAATGGCCCGAACCGGACATAACCATTCCCAGGGCGATTGCCTCATTGTGCGGGGGGTATACTCTGCGTGACGGGCCGCATAGCGGTCCAAGGACACCGAATCGATGCCCAGCCCTGTCGCATCAGGCGTCTTTCTCTCGAGTGTCGTCCTTCTCGCCACGGCACCCGCAGTACGCGCTGGCGCCGAGGCCCCCGTCGTGACCGAGTACGAAGACTATCTCCTGACCCACGAACTCGTGCCCTGCGGTCCGGTGCCTACGGCCCTGGATCCAAATGGTGTTTACCCCTACATCAGCTACTGCGAAACGTCACACCGGCCGGTCCTCAAGAAATACGACTTCATCGTGTTGGAGAACGATCGAATCCGCGTCACGGTGTGCCCGCGTCTCGGTGGAAAGGTGACATCGATCGTTCACAAGGGCTCGGGTAAAGAGGTGCTCTACGTGCCGGAGGTGATAAGGCACACGCGAATCCTGCCGCGATTCTATTTCGTCGCCGGCGGTATCGAGGTTAGCTTTCCCATCTCGCACTCCCCGACACAAAACGAGCCGGTTCTTTGCCAGGCCAGGGTTATGAACGGGAGAGCCCACGTGACCTGCGGAGAGCGCGAGCTTCGGTTTGGCATGCAATGGTCGGTGGAGTACTCAGTCGGCGTAGAGGATGCGTTCCTGACACAGCGTGTCGTCATCCACAACCCCACCAGCTCGGTTCATCCCTGGACTTCATGGTCGAATGCCGCGCTTCCATCTGCGCCGGACACCGAATTTCACTTTCCGAACGGCACCGTGCTGTCGCACGCCTCGCGCATCACCACAATCGATTGGAAGGCCCAGGGGCCAAAGCGGGAAGCGGACATCAAAGAAATGACGGGGTACTTCTGGAACACGCGTGACGCGAATGCGTTTGGCGCGTATACACCCTCGCTTGGCACCGGGCTGTATCACGTGGCACGCGAGCAGAGCGCGCCGGGTATGAAGCTGTGGAGCTACGGCCTCGGTCAGGACAGCGCGTGGGCCATGCTGAGCACGGCCAGGCGACAGCCCTACATAGAGATCCAGGGAGGACCTATTGCCGACCAGTCGATCAAGCTGGAGCTCCAGCCACGGGAAACACGGTCGCATACCGAGTACTGGATGCCGACGGATCGTCCCCTGGACATCTA
>JBOGIN010000850.1:0-2279 GCA_050742275.1 Vicinamibacteraceae bacterium | reverse complement strand
TCCCGGAGTCGGCCGACGAGACCAAGCGCAGCAGGTTCTACGACGAGTTTCTGCCGCGGGTGCTCCAGCTGCCTGGCGTGACGTCGAAGGAACGAGGCATCGACGTCCTCGAGCCGGTAGCCATGTTGTACGGACCGCTGTCGCAGGACGCCAACGGCGACGCCTCGCTCGTCGTACGCGGCGGCGAGGGCCCGGCTCTGGTTCCGGCGATTACGCGCGTGCTGCACCAGCTCAATCCGGAGCTGGCCGTGCGTGACGTCCGTTCCATGGACGAGCGGGTCGCGGAGTCGCTCTCTCAACACCAATTCACCATGTATCTCTTCGTGGCGCTCGGGGCCCTCGGTTGTGTCTTGGCTGCCGTGGGTATCTACAGCGTCCTTGCGTACAGCATCCGCAGCCGGGTCCAGGAGATCGGGATTCGGATGGCGCTCGGGGCGCGCGTCTCCGACGTGCTGCGGCTGATCGTGATCGAGGGTATGAAGCCGACGCTCCTCGGGATCGTTGTCGGTGCGTTTGGCGCATGGACGCTCAGCGGCATCCTCACGCGCTTGCTCTTCGGGGTCAGTGCGGTGGACCCATATACCTTTGTGACCGTTGCCGTGCTTCTGGTGCTCATCGCTCTGACGGCCTGCCTGATTCCGGCGTATCGCGCGACGCGCGTGGAGCCGGTGACGGCGCTCCGCAACGAGTAGACGCGTCACTCCTGGCCCAGGTCGGCACGCCGGCCCTTGTTGCCGCGGCGCGGATGCGTGAGAATACGCCCGTGGGTTGCAATCAGGGGAACGATCTGTAGCGCGGCGGTCGCGCGGTGAGGAGGACAGCCATGAAGAAAGCGACGAATGCGACACGTCATGGCCGGGTGACGCGTCGCGAGTTCGTCGGTGGGGCCGTGGCGGCCGCCGGCGTGCTGACCGGGGCGCCCGCATTGCTGCGGGGCCGGAATCTCAACGACAAGCTGAACATTGCATTCATCGCCTCCGGCGGTCGCGCCGAGACGAGCCTCGAAGAGCTCACGATCATGGGGCAGGGCGGCGGCTCCCAGGCGGCGCCGCATCCGGACGAGAACGTCGTCGTTCTCTGCGACGTGGATCAGAACGGGCTGGACGCCGCCGCGCAGCGGTTCCCGCGGGCCAAGACGCACAACGACCTGCGGCGCGTCTTCGAGCGCCCCAACGACTTCGACGCGGTCGTCGTCTCGACGACCGAGCACACGCACGCCTTCGCGACCTTTCTGGCCCTGACGCACGGCAAGCACGTCTACTGTGAGAAGCCCCTGACCCACAACGTCTGGGAGGCGCGGCTCATCCGAGAGACGGCGGCCAAGTACCCGAAGCTGTCGACGCAAATGGGCAACCAGGGCCATGCCTCGCCGGAGCGTCGCACGCTCCAGGAAATCCTCATGACGGGCGTCATCGGACCGGTCCACGAAGTGCACGTGTGGGCGGATCGCGCGTGGGGGCTCCAGGATGCGGCGTCCGCCAAGAAGTTCGACGAGCCGCACGGGTTCTACAAGGGCGTCCAGATCGTGGACCGGTTCAAGGAATCCATGCCGACCCCGCCGACGTTGGAGTTCGATCTATGGCTGGGACCTGCGCCTGAACGTCCCTACCACGAGACGTACTTCCCAGGACCCCGGTGGTACCGCTGGTGGGACTTCGGCAACGGGACCATGAGCGACCTCGGCAGCCACGACAACGACGTGCCGTTCACGGTGCTGGGGATCAAGCAGCCGCTGACGATCGAGGCGAAGTCGCCGAACGGACAGGCGCATCCCGAGCTCGCGCCTGCGACCATGACGGTCGTCTACGAGTTCCCCGCGGCGCCGTCCGGCGGGCCGCCCGTGAAGCTGATCTGGCATCAGGGCGACAGCAAGCCGCCGGGATGGGTGGCGGCGTGGGGCCGCCGGTCGCAGTTGTTCATCGGAGAGAAGGGCATGTTGCTCGGCGACGGCACGCTGTTGCCCGAGCAGAAGTTCAAGGACTTCGAGAAGCCGCCAGAAACGCTGCCACGCTCACCAGGCCACTGGGTCGAGTGGGTCAACTACGCCAAGGGGATTGGTCCAGTGCCCGGCTCGAACTTCCAGTACTCCGGTTGGACGACCGAGGCCAACCATCTCGGCAACGTCGCCTATCGCACCGGGAAGAAGATTGAGTGGGACTACGAGAACCTGCGCGCGCGCAACGCGCCGGAGGCCGCCAGGTTCATCGAGAGAGAGTACCGCAAGGGCTGGGACGACATCCTGAAGACCTAGCGCCGGAATTCACTGTAGGGGCCGGCTT
>JBOGIN010000849.1:0-2454 GCA_050742275.1 Vicinamibacteraceae bacterium | reverse complement strand
ATGCGCCGTTGGCCGGCAGAGCGTGTCATCGTCGGCACTGAGCACCAGATCGCCGAGCGTGTCGAGGAGGAGAGCATTGCGATTTGCACCGATCGCGCAGCCGTACCCTTGCGGGTCCCCGAGCGCGAAGTCGAGGAGCTCGCCCGGTATGTCGCCCCGTGCAGCCAAGGCGGCGTTGTACGCGGCTCGTTCGGTCGCGCCGACGTAGCGGATATCGGTTCCCACTGTGCGGGCAACGCCACGAAGGAGCTCTTGATTGCGCAGGCATGCCCACCGGTTGAGCGAGCCGTCCACCACCACGACCTCGACCGCTCGATTGCGCGCTCTTGCGTTCTCCACGTAGCTCGTCACGGAGCGATGCAACGCGTCCGGGCGCTCACACGTGATCCACCCGAAGGTGCAGATCGCGCCGTTGGTGGCGGCAGACCGTGGTGCGGTATCCAGACGGCAGCGCTCGACGAACGCCGCCTCCGGCTCGAGCAAGCCGGCGCGACACAGCTCTCGACAAAAGCCTGTCGGATCGATGGCTTCGAGCGCGCTTCCTCGGAACAGGCGCTGAAACGCGGCCGCATGCCTCTCCAGCGGTGCGAACGACTGGCACGACTGCAGGGCTGCCGCAATCTCAGGTCGAACGACCACCGCGACGTGATCCTGCTCCCGGACAGCGAGCTCCAGACCATCGCCCACGGGAAAGCGCTGAATGTTGACCGCGCGGTAATTTCCATGGGACGGCAGGCCATTGTCGAGGGCAAGCGGCACGTCGCACTCCTTCGCTCAGGTGAGCTACTCGAGTAGCTCATTCGTATCCTGGGTTGGCAGCCAGCGCGTCAGGTAGAGCCACATGGCAACGTTGACGACCATCTCCAGCGCGATCCAGGCGGGGACAGTGGTCGGCGCCCGCGCCGACTGCACGAGGGACTCGGCGGCCCCTGGGATCCGCCAGGCAAGCGCGATAAGGGCAGCACAAGGAACGAGAAGGATGAGAAACGGCAACATCGCGCCAAGCCGGGTCCCGTAGCGCAAGCGGGTCAGGATGCTCAGATTCCCAAACGTCACGAGACCGCCAACGAGGACCGGGCAGAACGCAAGATTGCGCGGCTCCAGCAACGGAGGGAGCAACAGCACGATGCCCGCCACGCCGGTGACGCCCTGTACCGTCGAAGAGAGGAGGAGCTTCGACAGAATGATTGCGCTGTCGGAGACGGGCAGCGTTCGTAGGAACGCCAGGGTTCCTTTCATGCGCTCCGTTTCAACGAGCCACACCGAGGAGATGAGCGCGGCGTAGAGCACGAGCGGCATGAACAGCGCGGTCACCAGGGCTCGAAGCCGCGTATCGGGAAAGAGCCACGGCGCAAGAGACAGCAACGACCCGTAGACGACGAAGTTGGCCGTGAGCAACAGCGCAATCGGCCGGCCATGAAGCCACACGTCTTTGATCACCAGTGCCTTGACCTGGCTCCATTCGCTTCTAGCCATCGGTTCCCCGCGTGAAGGCACGATAGACATCCTCCAACGACGCCCGGCGGACCTGCGCCGCCGGTACCGCGGCATCCGGTACCGGCACCGGCCCGCGGGTGAGTAGATGTGAGCCGTGGCGGTCCGACCAGGCGCGGAGCAGCTCGTGTGAAGGAGGCAGCTGCCTCCGCTGATCTAGCGGCACGCTCCAGGCGGCCAATGAGCCGAGGGCGTCGTAGCGGCTCGTGAACACGATGCACCCATCTCTGATGATGAGCAGGTCTGTTGCCAGGGCGTCGACATCCTGCAGCACGTGTGACGCCATGAGAATTGCGGCGTCCCTCTCCGAGGCGATGGTCTGCAGAAACTCCTGGAGCTCGAATCGACTCTCGATGTCAACGCCGTTCATCGGCTCGTCGAGCAGGAGGAAGCGCGCGCTGTGGGCGAGTGCCAGGATGAGCGCCAGCTTGACTCGCATTCCCTTGGAGAAGTGACGCACGCGCTTCCGCTTGTCGATGCCAAAGCGATCGAGCCAGTGCTCCGCGAGCGGCGCGTCCCAGCGTGTAAAGAGCCGCGCCGCGAGACGGATGTGCTGCGCCGCCGAGAGTGGCTCGTAGAGCATCGGCACTTCTCGAACGAAGCCCACCAGCTCTCGATACGAGTAATCGGTCCAAGCCATCCGACGCGAGCTGACGAGGATCTCTCCCGCCGAGACAGCAGACTGTTGCGCGAGGCAGGAGAGCAGCGTGGTCTTTCCTGCGCCGTTGACGCCCAACAGCCCGTAGACGTGGCCGAGCTGGATGTCCAGGTCGACCGGCCCCAATTGAAAGCCTGGAAACCGTTTGACGAGACCCTGTGCGCGAAGAGCGCAGTTCTCGATGTGCATGCCCGTCCCTGCTTCCCGTTCCCGCTTCCCGATCACCCGCCGCTGCGCAGATACATCGCAAGCGCTTCAACCGATGCGGCGGCCAGTATCAACCCGCATGCTCTGATCAGGAG
>JBOGIN010000848.1:0-7704 GCA_050742275.1 Vicinamibacteraceae bacterium | reverse complement strand
CCATACGTCTCGAGCTTCATCAGGAATTGCCGACGCACCAGCTCCACGCCTTGGAGGAGCGACTCCGCGCCTCCTTGGCGCCGCGCCGTCTCGAGCGCACGATCGAGATTGTCCATCACCTCGAGCAGATCGACGAGGAGCCCCCGCCGCGCCAGCTCCGAATCGCGCGCGACCTCCTTCCTGAGCCGTGCACGCGCTTCCTCGAACTCCCGCGACGCCTCCTTGTACTGGGTGATGTACCGCTGCAGCAGCTCGTTCTTCTCCGCAAGGCGATGCTCGAGCTCCTCGACGTATTTGGGCTTACCTGGTTGCCACTGCTCGTCGGTGGCGGCATCGGCGCTCGTCGACGCCGCCTCGTCGCGCTGCGCCCACCAGCGGCGATCCACGACCTTGATGTCCTGATCGCCTTCCGCGCTTCGTCGGTCTTTCCAAGGATTGTCCATAGCCGTCACTGTGTCGTCCTACCTAAGCTAGCTCGTCACGTCGAACGCGAGCTTCTCGCCCTCGAGCCTGATGCGCACGTTGCCGCCCTGCTCGAGCCGACCGAAGAGGATCTCGTCGGTGAGCGGATCGCGGACTTCGGTTTGGATGACGCGCGCCAGCGGGCGGGCGCCGAAGAACGGGTCGTACCCCTTGCGTCCGAGCCAGGCGCGTGCCTCGGGCTCCAGCGTGATGGCCACGCGCCGCTCGGCAAGCTGCGCTTCGAGCTGCAGAATGAACTTCTCGACAATGGTCTCGACCACGTCTGGCGTGAGATCGCCGAATGTGACGATGGCGTCGAGACGATTTCTGAACTCCGGGCTGAACACGCGCTCCAGCGCGGTCTTTGCGCGGCTCTTACCTGACTTCGACGCCGACAGGCTCCCGAAGCCCACGGGTGTCGCGCTCATCTCTCGCGAGCCCGCGTTGGACGTCATGATGAGGATCACCTGCCGAAAGTCCGCCTTGCGCCCGCCGTTGTCGGTCAGCGTGGCATGGTCCATCACCTGCAGCAGGATGTTGTAGACGTCCGGGTGCGCCTTCTCCACCTCGTCCAGCAGAAGCACGCTGTACGGGTGCGCGCGGATCGCATCGACGAGCAGGCCGCCCTGCTCGAAACCGACGTAGCCGGGCGGCGCACCGATGAGCCGTGCCACGGCGTGCTTCTCCATGTACTCGCTCATGTCGAAGCGGATGAACTCGTTGCCGAGGTGAATGCCGAGCTGTTTGGCCAGCTCGGTCTTGCCGACGCCGGTCGGTCCGGTGAACAGGAAGCAGCCGGCGGGCCGCTCCGGGCTCGCGAGACCCGCGCGGGCGCGCTTGATGGCCGTCGCGACCGCGTGCACCGCCTCGTCTTGGCCGAAGACGACGCGCCTGAGGGCTTCCTCGAGCGAGCGGAGCCGCTCCTTGTCGGATGACGAGGCCTGCTTCTCTGGAATGCGCGCAATCCGCGCGACGACACGCTCGATGTCGGCGGTGTCGACGCGGCGCCGCGGCGGGCGTTCCTCCTCGTTCGACGGCGGCGTCCCCGCCGGCGTCGCCGCGACCGTCGCCACCGCCTTTGCGTTCGCGGCGGCGCCCGCGTCGGTCGAGAGCGGCTGCAAGCGCAGCATCGCCCCCGCCTCGTCGATCACGTCGATCGCACTGTCCGGCAGCCGGTAATCGCGCAAGTGGCGCGACGAGAGCTTGACCGCTGCCTCGATCGCGCCGTCGGTGTAGGTGACCTCGTGGTGATCCTCGTACCGTGAGCGCAGCCCCTTCAGGATCGCGACGCTCTCCTCGATCGACGGCTCCTCGACGACGATCTTCTGCAGCCGGCGGGCGAGCGCACGGTCCTTCTCGATCTGTTTGAACTCATCGAACGTGGTCGCCCCGATGACACGGATGTCGCCCGTGATGAGAACGGGCTTGATGAGCGTCGCGAGATCCATGGTCCCGCCAGTGGTCGCGCCGGCGCCGATCGTGGCGTGCATCTCGTCGATGAACAGGATCGGCTTCGACTGCGCCGACAACGCCGTGATCACCGCCTTGAAGCGCTCCTCGAAGTCGCCACGGAAGCGCGTGCCTGCGAGCAGCGCTGTCGTGTCGAGCGTATAGACGTTCGCTCCCTCGAGCACCTCTGGCACGTCCTCTTCGAGGAGCCGCTGCGCCAGCCCTTCCGCCAGCGCGGTCTTGCCCACACCGGCGTCGCCGACGAAGACGGGGTTGTTCTTGCGACGACGGCACAGCACCTCCAGCGTCCGCTGAAGCTCCGGCGTCCGTCCAACCAGCGGATCGAGGCGGCCCGCCCGCGCGCGCGCCGTCAAGCTCACCGCGTACGCCTCGAGCGGATTGCGCGCCGCGCCGGATGCTTCGTCTCCAGAGCCGGCCGGCGCCGGTCCTCGCGGGCTCGTCTCGCGGACCATCGGCACTTTGCTGATGCCGTGCGTGATGTACTCGAGGACGTCGAGCCGAGTGACGCCTTGGGCCTCGAGGAGCTGGGCCGCGTGCGACCGTGTCTGCTGCATCAGAGCGGCCAGCAGATCGCCCGCCTCGACTTCTCCCTTGCCCGCGCTCTGCACGTGCAGGACGGCCGTTTGGAGCACGCGCCGAAAGGCCAGCGTCTGCTCGGGCTCCTTCTGGTCGCCGCGCCGGTGCGTCTCGACGTGCTGCTGCAGGAAGCGATCGAGATCGTGGCGAAGCCGCGGCAGATCCGCGCCGCACGCGGCGAGGATCCGCTCGCCCTCGGGGTCGTGTGCCAGAACGTATAACAAGTGCTCCAGCGTCAGGTGCGTGTGCCGCCGCGAGACCGCTTCGCGATACGCGACACCCAACAGGAGCTCGACTGAAGAAGAGAACATGGCTCTATTCCGGTTCCACACTCGCGCGAAGCGGAAAGCCGTACTGACGGGCCAGCTCGTGGACGGCCGTCACCTTCGTTTCTGCGACCTCGAACGGGTACAGCCCACACAGCCCGCGCCCCTCGTGGTGTACTTTCATCATGATGCGAAACGACTCGGCCGGAGACTTGTGAAACACCTCCTCGAGGACCATCACCACGAAATCCATCGTCGTGTAGTCGTCGTTGAGGAGAATCACCTTGAAGAGCGGCGGCTCCTTGGTGCGCTGATCCGGCCGCTCGGTTACCAGCTCGCCTGTCTGCGGATGCTCACCTGACATAGCGCGAGGAGCTCGGCGTGACCGCCCGGCCGCCCTTCTATCTCCCAACCCTCGATCTCAGTATAGCTCCCCGCTGCCTCAGCCTTTGTCGCCGGCCGCCCGGGACCTCAGCCCGGGCGAACCGTGTGCGCCGCGCCGTCGTGGGCGGACCCGCGGTCCTGATCTACGATGAGCGGCTATGCAGATGCTGACGTCGGGGCTCGGATTCGTGGACATTGGCTTCCGGGAAACGCCTGGAATCATCGCGACCGCCGTGTTGCAGGGCCCTTCGGGGGTTGCGCTCGTCGATCCTGGGCCGGAGGCGTCGCTCCACGGCTTACGGGCCGGGCTGGAACGGAACGGCATTCGCACGGCGGACGTCGAGGCCATCCTCCTGACGCACATCCACCTGGACCATGCCGGCGCGACCGGCACCCTCGTGCGTGAGAACCCGAGAATTCGTGTTTTCGTCCACGAGCGCGGCGCCAAGCACGTCGTCGACCCGGCGCGTCTGCTCGAGAGCGCGCGCCGCCTGTACGGGGACGAGATGGACGCACTCTGGGGCGCGGTGGAGGGCGTGCCGGCCGCCAACGTGACGTCGCTCACGGGCGGTGAGACGCTTGCCGTCGGTGGTCGCGAGCTGCGCGTGGCGTACACGCCGGGCCACGCTTCGCATCACGTGAGCTATTACGACGCGGCGTCACGGGTGGCGCTGGTAGGCGACGTGGCTGGCGTGCGCCTTCCCTCGTCGCCCATCGCGCTCCCACCGACGCCGCCGCCCGACATCGACCTCGACTCGTGGCGTGCCAGCGTCGCCCAGATTCACGCGTGGCAGCCGGACACGCTGTTTCTCACGCATTTTGGACCATTCGCCGCGCCGAGCGCCCACCTGGCTGACATGCTCGATCGCCTCGAGCGACTGGCGTTCTCGACGCGCCGGCTGCTCGATGAGCCTCCGTCCAACGCGGAGCGACCTGCAGACGAAGCGCGACAGCAACGATTCGTCGAAGAGCTTTGTCGAGAGCTCCGGCGTCATGTCGACGAGACGACGCTGCAACGGTATGCGCTCGCGGTTCCCTTCGAGCACTGTTGGCTCGGTCTGGCACGATACTGGCGGAAGAGAGCATAGAGATGTCAACCCCGTCTCACCGCGTGCTGTTCTGTCTACTGGTTGCCTTCGCGCTCGGTGGCGCTCCCAACGCGGCCGCCGAGGACGTTCCGCGATGGGGGCTCTTCGAAGCGGCGTTCACGAGCAGCCGCCGAGCAAGTAATCCGCTGCAGGACGTCGACCTGCGCGTCACCTTCACATCGCCCTCGAAGCGCGCGCACACGGTCCGCGGTTTCTGGGATGGCGGCAGCACCTGGCGCGTCCGCTTTTCGCCCGATGAGATCGGAGGATGGACGTACAGGACCCACGCCCTGCCAGCCTCGGACCGTGGCCTCGACGGCCAAACCGGCTCGTTCCGGGTCGTGCCCCCTTCCGGTCGAACGCGATTCGAGCGCCACGGTCCTGTGCGTGTGTCACCGGATGGGCGGTTTCTCGAGCATGCGGATGGCACGCCGTTCTTCTGGCTCGCCGATACCGCCTGGAACGGGGCTCTGCTCTCTACGCCTGAGGAGTGGCAGGAGTACCTCCGCGTACGCGCGCGGCAACGCTTCACCGCCGTGCAGTGGGTGGCAACACAGTGGCGCGCGTCGCCGCGTGGCGATCGACTGGGCGAGCGCGCCTTCACCGGGCACGGTCCAATTGCCGTCAACCCCGCGTTCTTTCAACGTCTCGATGCCAAGCTCGCCGCCCTCAATCGCGCGGGCCTGTTGAGCGTCCCCGTCCTTCTCTGGGCCATTGGCGGCGGCTCGAATCCCGAAGTCAACCCTGGCTTCTCGCTGCCGGAGGATCAAGCGATCCGTCTCGCGCGCTATATGGTGGCGCGCTGGCAGGGTCACGACGTCATCTGGATCTTGGCTGGGGACGGCGACTATCGTGACGAGAAGGCGTCGCGCTGGAGGCGCATCGGCCGCGCGGTTTTCGGTGAGGGACCGCGGGCGCCCGTCATCATGCACCCCGGCGGCATGCACTGGGTGCTGCGCGAGCTCCAGCCGGAATCGTGGGTGAGCATTCACGGGTATCAGAGCGGGCACGGCGACGACGAGGAGACCCTCGCCTGGATGACGGAGGGACCTCCGTCGAAGGACTGGAAGACGGCGCCGGCGCGTCCCTTCATCAATCTGGAACCACCATACGAGGGGCACATCGCCTATCAGTCGAAAACGCGAATCACGCCGCACACCGTCCGCCGTGCCGTGTACTGGAGCCTGCTCAACGCGCCGACCGCCGGTGTGACCTACGGCGGCCACGGTGTGTGGGGGTGGGACGATGGCACGGCGGCGCCGACGGATCATCCTGGAACGGGCGTGCCCTTACCGTGGACGAAGGCGCTGATGATGCCGGGCGGACAGCAGATGGCGCATGTCGCGGCGCTCTTCACGTCGATCGACTTCTGGCGGCTGCGCCCCGCGCCCGAGGCGCTCGCGGACCAGCCGGGGGCCAATCACCCGGCTCGATTCATTGCTGCGGCCGCCGCCGGGAAGGATCTGCTGGTTTGCTATACGCCCGAGCGGCGGGCGATCCGCGTGAAGAGCGGCGCGCTGCCTGACGGATCGGCCGTCTGGGTCGACCCTCGCGGCGGCGCGCGTTCGAGCGCCCGCGGCGTGCGCGCCGGCGCCGCCGTTCGCTTCGAGCCTCCCGGCGAAGGTGACTGGATCCTGGTCGCACGTGCCGGAGTCCGCGCAGAGCCTCGCGCTCATGGTCGATGACCTGCGAGAGGATCCTGGAGAGATGCAACGTTGTTTCGGGTGGTGAGACAGCGAGCCCAACTGTATGAGCCTGCGCCACCCTGGCACGGAGCTCGCTTGTCTTAGGAGCTGTTCGGGGGTCGGGCCCGTGCACCAGATGGCCCGATCTCCCGTCTATATCCATGTTCCTTCTGGGACCGCGAGCCGTGGATTGCTCTTTCGATGCGCAACTACCGGGTGAAGGGCCATATGCCGTGGCCTGGCGCCCTCGCGCTACCGGCGATGCCGCTTACACGGGCGAAGGGCGCGTGAACGGCGTCGACGAAGTGAGGGTGTCCGATACCGGACGGCGCCTGTCCCAGATCGAGCGTATGCCCGTGCCCCTGGGAGAGGTGAAGCCGTGGCAACAGCAATCAACGCCATGACCGGCCGTATCGTCGCGCGCAGCGAAGGTCGCGCCGCATTCGTGCAGCCCGACGAGATCAACTGGGTCGAGGCGGAGCGGAACTATGCCCGCCTCTACTTGGACGATGGCTCTCATACCATTCGCGAAACGATGAAGGATATCGAGGAGCGCCTTGGTGAGCAGTTCGTGCGCATCCACCGGTGTCATGCCGTGAACGTGACACGCATTCGCGAGCTCCGTGCGTGCCGCGGTGGAGACTACGAGGTCGTGCTCCAGGATGGCACCGGTCTGAAGGTTGGGGCCCGCTTCCGGGCCCGACTCGAGCAGCGGCTCCGGCGGGGCGGATCGAATGCCGGTGAGAGCCAGGTACGCCCGGAGCGCCTCTTATCGCCATCACCGGAAACGTCCCTCGTCTTCGGAAACTAGACTCTGCTCCTTGGTTGTTGGCGCCCTCCCGCAGCACCGCGGAGCAAGTGCGCCTGCGAGGCTCGAAGCATCGACCCAGAGGCTGATAGACTGGGAAGGATATTGGTGTCGAATCTCATCGAACTCTTGGAGAACGCGACACACGACGCATTTCGGTCAGGTTTCGCGGCTCGCAAGTGAGCGTCGTGGGGCGCGGCCGAAGGCTGCGGCCCGCTAGAACAAGGACCAGGACTAGAGACCCATGGCTACTCCGACCCAGGACATTCCTGTTGCCGCACCGACTGCTGAGGCGCGCCCCGCAGGCGCCGCGCCGTTGTCCGTTGGCGCCCATTCCGGACGCCGCCGCGTCCCGACACCGGTGAACGAGCCGGTGCGCTCCTACGCGCCGGGCACCGCTGATCGCTCGACGCTCAAGGCGCGGCTCGCGGAGATCGCAGCGGAGCGTGTCGAGATTCCACTCATCATTGGCGGCAAGGAGTACCGCACCGGCAACCTCGGACAGGCGGTCATGCCGCACGATCGCGGGCATGTGTTGGCCGAATGGCATCGCGCGACGCCTGAGCTGGTCGAGCGCGCGCTGGGGGCGGCACGCGAGGCGCACGAAGAATGGTCGCGCTGGCCGTGGGAAGATCGCGCCGCCGTGTTCCTGCGGGCTGCGGAGCTGCTCGCAACGACCTGGCGCGACACACTCAATGCCGCGACCATGCTGGGTCAGTCGAAGACGGCGTATCAGGCGGAGATCGACTCTGCCTGTGAGCTCATCGATTTCTATCGGTTCAACACCGCGTATGCGGAGGCGTTGTACGGAGAGCAGCCGATCAGCAGCGCGGGCGTCTGGAACACGATGGAGTTCCGCCCGCTCGAGGGCGTCGTCTATGCGGTCTCGCCCTTCAACTTTACCGCCATTGGGGGCAACCTGACCGGTTCACCCGCCCTCATGGGGAACGTGGTCATCTGGAAGC
>JBOGIN010000847.1:0-1956 GCA_050742275.1 Vicinamibacteraceae bacterium | reverse complement strand
TGGACGGCCTCCGTCCGGACGCTCGGCGCGGGTATCTACTTTTATTTGACACCGGGGACGCGCGGATGGCCGGAGGGGTGTCGGGGCGACCTAGTATGCGAGGAACGGCTGCCACACGCCGCCGATGAGGCGCTCGTGCGGGACGAAGCGGGCCTTGTAGCGCATGCGTGGTGAATCGGCGATGTAGAAGCCCAAATAGAGGTAGCGAAGCCCCCACGCGCAACAGACCTGCCACTGCTTGAGAATCGAGTAGCTGCCAGGGCTCAGGTGTGCAAGGGCGGTGTCGTAGTAACAGTACACGGCCGAGAGTGATTCTTGGCCGCGATCGGCAATTGCCACCATGGCCAGCCGGCCGTCGACTTCGTAGCTCATCTCCAACGTCTCACACGTCGTCGTCACGAAGTGCCCACGATAAGTGTCTGCGTCGATGCCCTGTGCGCGCGTGCTCGCAAAGCCGCGCTCGATCAGGTGCTTGTTGTGCAGCGCCAGTCGAGGTCCATCAACAGATGGCGGACCGGTGCGCAACCGAAATCGCGCATCACCACGCCGCAGGACGCGACGTCCCCACCGTGGTGGTGTGAAGCGACGAACGTCGAGGCGCAGCGGGATGCATGCCGTGCACGTCGGACACGCCGTGCGATACCACAGCGCGCCGATCCGCCGCTCTCCAGTGGCGAGCCGCGCGTCCACCTCGCGTGGTGTCAACCGACGGGAAGGCAGGCGCAACGGCAGTCGCGCCTTGCGATCGCACAAGTAGGGGCACGGTTCGAGCCCATCCCACACGACGATGTCAGACATAAACAGGCGTCAGGGGTCAGGGATCAGGGGTCAGCAGGTGTCAGGTAGTCGGCATCAGGCTCGAGCCTGGCGCCTGCTGATCCCTGACCCCTGACCCCTAGTGTATGGTCGATTCGCCTTCCGGCTTGAGCAGAGAGCTCAGGGCGACTGCGAGGTCGCGCAGCGAGAATGGCTTGGGGAGGAGGGCATCGAAGCCATGCTCCTCGTAATCGGCGAGGACGCCGCTATCCGCATAGCCGCTGACGACGAGGACGCGGGCCTCCGGATCGAGCTCGCGCAGGCGGCTGACGGCTTCGACACCGCCCATGCCGCCCGGAATCGTCAGGTCCATGATCACGGCGGCAAAGGGCTGTGATGCTTGCTGTGCGACGCGGTAGCGCTCCAGCGCCTGCCCGCCGTCGGCGACGGCTTCGGTCTCGTAGCCGAGCGCGCGCAGCATCGCCGACGTGACGTCGCTGATGATGCGCTCGTCATCCATCACGAGAATACGGCCTCGGCCGCGCGGCATTGGTGTCGCCGCGCTTGCCGCCGGTTGCACCGTGGTAGTCAGGGCACGCGGGAGGAAGACGCTGAAGTTGGCGCCGGCGCCGTAGACCGACTCCACCGAGATGAAGCCTCCATGCCCCTTGATCACCGAGTGGGCGACCGCGAGACCGAGACCGGTGCCGCTTGGCTTCGTCGTGAAGTAGGGGTCGAAGATACGCGCGAGGTCCTCGGGAGCGATCCCCGTACCGTGGTCGCGAATACCGATCCGCACGAAGGGGCGGTCCTGTACCGGCGGGTCGGCATGCGGCGGCGACGCCCAGACGTTCGCGCAGCGCACCTCGATCACGCCGCCTTGCGGCGTGGCCTGCTGCGCGTTGATGACGATGTTGTTCACCGCTTGCTCGAACTGCGCTTCGTCGATTTCGACGGGCCAGAGATCCGGTGGCGCCTCCACCAGGCAGCGCACGTTCGATCCGCGCACGGTGAACCGCACCGCCGCGTCAATCAGACCGCCGACGTACGTGGAGCGCTTGATGGGATCGCCGCCCTTCGAGAACGTCAGCAGCTGGTGAGTGAGCCCGCGCGCCCGCAGGCAGGCCTTCTCGGCCTCCTCGAGCCACATGGTCGTATCCTCGGACAGGTTCTCGTTGCGCTGTTGCGCGAGGGCCAGGT
>JBOGIN010000846.1:0-6809 GCA_050742275.1 Vicinamibacteraceae bacterium | reverse complement strand
GCGGCCGAAGGGCGTGGTTGCCCGAGGATAGAAGCGAAAGCCCGCCAGTTGCTTCCGCCGCGCCTCGGTCAACAACGCGGTGAAGAGGTCGGTTTGAAACTCGTCGACGACGATGTGATAGATGTCGGGGAAGGAGGGAGCGCCAAGACGCTGCCAACGAGCGGTCCTCGCCCCTAGCTCCTGACTTGAGGCCATGCGCTCGTGGCGATCGCCGGGGGCAGCAACTGCGTGTCTCACGATCGCGGCAGTCCACCAGACGAGCAGCAAGATCCCCAGCACACTGGCCATCGGCAGAGCTTGCACGCGGAATTTCTGGCGCCGCGCCGCCACGATTCCCCCCGCCAGCGCGAGCGCGGCGACCGTCGAGGCGAGCGATGCCTCATCGTAACGGCTCCGCAGCGTCTGAAACGAAGGCCACAGCAGGCTGAGACACAGCAGCGCCCAGAACGCCGTCGCCGCGAGCGGATGGTGTCGCTGCCGGTATCCGATAATCGTCGTGACGATGAGTATTGCGCCGCCAATCATCCACACCAGGCGAGCGCTGCTCGCACCCTCCCCGAAGTACGCAGCATTCGCTTCCAAGAGGTGGAGCGCTGGAAACCCGCAGAGGATCAACGCGACCGACGCCGCCGCGAGAAACACCGTTAGGAGATAATGCGTGCAGATCCGCCGCAGCATGGCTTCGGTGGATTATTAGCCCGATGGATGGCTTGTCAAGCGTGGCTTAACCGGCACCGGCTCCGATCTGACTGCCCTCATCGAAAGCGACTATGCACGAGAGAGAGCTGAGGCAAGCGTTCGATCAGTTGTATCAATCCTATTTCGGGGAAGCACATCTCGAGCAGGGTGCCGTCGAAAGCTTGCCGCGGATCCTCGAATCGTGCGACCTGTTCCTCGACGTGGGCGCTTCGCTGGGCATGTACACCTACTACGCGGACAAGATCCTGAAGGGGAAGAAGATCATCGCCGTCGAGGCCGACCCTGACCGGTTCGCCGAGCTCGAGAAGAACTGCGCGAAATGGCGGTCCGCCGGCACGAACGAGATCGTCGCCCTCAACGCATCAGTGGGCGATAGCAGCGGCACGGCCACCTTCTACAAGACGGGGTCGACCATCAGCGGCGCCCTCTTCCAGGTCGACGAGCGCTCCCAGGCCTACGAGGCGGTCGAGGTGCGGGAGGTGACGCTCGATGAGCTATTCGAATCGGGTGTGAAGATCGTGGCGAAGATTGACGTGGAGGGCGCTGAATATCGCGTGCTCCAGGGCGCCCGGCAGCACCTCGAGGCTCGCAACACCGACTTGCTCATCGAGCTGCACTGGTGGGGAGACCGGGAGCGGGGCACGACGTCGATGGACGTCCTCCGTTGCCTGTTCGCGCACCGCATGGCAATGATCCGCCCGGCAAAGCAGCAGAAATCGCACTACCTCTTTCGACCGGCAGGGGCTGCAGACACCCTGTTGCCATCCTACGCACGCTTCGCGCCGCTCTTGTTCGCCAAGTCGATGTACGGCAAGTACGTGCCGCGGCGCGTCCGCGAGATCCGCGAGCGGATCGTCAAGGCCAGGCGCAGGAAGGTCTTCGGCGCCACGCCGACCGGTAACGGAGCGTGAAGAAGCGGGTCCTCGTCTTGAACCAGCACGGCGAGAATCGGGGAGACGAGGCGGCCATGCGCGCCATGCTCTCCTGCCTGGACGAGGCGCTGGGCGGCGCGAGCTTTACGGTGCTCTACCAGTTTCGCGATCGCTCGCTGAAGGTGGAGCTCGCGCAGGACGTCCAGATGCTGCCGATCATCATGCCGGCGAGCGAAGCGACAGGATTGACGCTGTTCGGTCTCGCCACCTTGGCCGGCGCCAGGCCCCGCCGGGTCCTCGGCAGCCTCGGCAAGGCCATCACGGACGCTTACGAACGCGCCGATCTGGTGGTTTCGGCCCCCGGTGGCCCATACTTTGGCGACATCTACGCGAGTCACGAGCTGGTCCACTGGTTCTTCGTCTGGCTGGCCAAGCGCTACCGCAAGCCGCTCATGTTGTATTCGCCATCGGCAGGCCCGTTCGCGAACCCCGTTCTCAACCCGGTGCGCCGGCGCCTCTACCGGACATTCGACGTGGTGTGCGCGCGGGAGCCGATCTCCGCTCGTATGATCGAGGGGCTGGTCGGCGAGGGACTCACCGTGCACGTCACCGCGGACTCCGCGCTCCAGGTCCGCGTGCCGCCCACGGATCGGCAGCGGTACTTCGGCTCCAGCCGCCGCCACCTGGCGGATCGATTCATCGTCTGCACATCGGTGATCGACTACGGCTTTGCCGGCGCCGCTGATCCGAGCCACCTGAAGTCCACCTACGAGCGCGCGCTGCTCGATCTGATGACGCACCTCGCGGAGCGGCGCGATTGTCATTTCATCTTCCTACCCCAGTTGCACGGCGCGGTGCATACCGACGTACCGTATCTGCGGCGCATCGCGGCGCGACTGCCCGCCGGCCTGAGCTGGGAGATCGTCGATGAACGGTTGGATTCCGACGCGCAGCGCGGCATCTTTGGCATGGGGGACACGTTCATCGCGAGCCGCTATCATCCTGCAATCTTCGGCAGCTCGGCGGGCGTTCCGGGCCTGTGCTTCTACTATGAGCACAAAGCGCTCGGCTTCATGACGCAGCTCGGGATGGAACGGTTCGCCTTCGATATCCGCAAGCTCGACTCACGTGCGCTGTGCGAGGCCATGGACGAGATTCTCGAAGACCGCACGGCGCTCGCCCGGGAGATCGAGCGACGCTTGCCCGCGCTGGTCGCCCAAGCACGACGGAGCACGGAGCTCGCCGTGGCGCTCGTCGATTCGCGAGGCTCGACATGAATCGTGTATGTGGCGCGGCCGGCGGCGATACCCTCGCCGTCGTTCGACGGGTGGCGGCATGGCTCGAGCGCCAGGGCCAAAGGGCGCTCCGCAGGCAGGTGGAGACGCAGACGCTCTGCCTCGGCTACAGCGGCGACTCGCTGGTCGGCGCCGCGCGCAAGGGCCCGCTCGATCTCGTCTATCTCGGCACGTTCTTCAACATGGGCTTCTCCGGGGGGATCGACCCCCAGGACGACCCGAATGCCACCGCGCTCCATTTGCTCGAGCGCTATGAGACGGCCGGCACCGCGTTTCTGACCGGCCTCTGGGGCAGCTTCGTCGTCGCGCTCGCGGATCGCCGGGACGACAGCCTGTGGCTGGCGTGCGACCCTCAAGGGAATCGCCGCCTGTTCCTCAACATTGACGGGGGATCGATTCGCTTCTCGACGCAGCTCGTGGACTTCGCGGGGCTGACGGAGCCGCACCTGCCGCTCGATCGCAGTCTCGAGGACTTCCTCCTCGGTTACGAGTTCCTGCCAGATCACCGCACGCCCGTGGAAGGCGTGAGAGCGCTGCCCGCGGGTGTTCTTCTCGAGTGGCGGCCAACCGCCGGTGCGACGGAGCACGAGATGCGGCCCGCGGAGGTGTGGCCGGAGTGGACGAGAGATCTCGATCTCCATGACAAAGACGAGGCAACGGTCGTCGCGGTGCTCCGCAGGGCGTTCCGGACGGCGCTCGAGGAGCAGCTGCCTTCCGCGCCGGACGTCGGCGTGATGCTCGGCGGCTTCGACTCCGCGCTGATTGCCGCGGCGCTGACCGAGATGGGAAAGCGCGTCCAGACCTTTTCGTTCGGCTACGCGGACCAGCGCTACAACCAGCCGTTCGCGGATGAGCTCGCCTCCACGCTCGGGATACGGCATCACTGGGTGACGATCGATCAGGACGTCGTTCGTCGCGGCCTCGAGGGCTACGCGCTCGTCTTCAATCAACCGCTGTGCCTGCCGCACTACGTCATCGCCACGGCACGCGTCGCGGAGGCGATGCGGGCAGCGGGCTTACGTCACGGTTTCACGGGCGATGGATGCGATGGGCTGTTTTTCGGCTATCCGACGGTGTACGCACGCGCCGTCCTCGTCCAGACGCTGTCGAAGGCGGCGCCGCTCATCGTGCCACTCGCGAGCCCACTCACCAGGATGCGGCCGCTCGAACGGCGCATCGGCCATCCTTACCGCCTCGCACGGAACGTCGTCCGCGTGCTGCGTCGGCGCATGCCTGCGCGGGGACACATTGCGTCGTGCATTCTGGACGAGGCGTCTCTCGGAATGCTCCGGACCGATGAGCCGCCGCGGCAGATCGAGACCGCGGAAGAGATCCTGGAGCGGCTCGCGCGCGGTCTCGAGAGCCTCAGCCCGGTGCGCCTGGCCTACTTGGGAAAAGGCGCGGTCGGTCTGAACAAGACCAAGCTCGAAGGCAGCTCTGCGTCGAGCGGCGTCAGCTTGTCCTCACCCTTCCTGCACCCCGGCATGGCGCGTGTGGCCAAGATGCTGCCGGAGCGGCTGCTGCGGCCGACCGAGAAGACGAAGTCAGAGGCGACCGGCAAGTACGTCCTGATGCGCATGGCGGAGGAAGATCGACTCATCCCCGACTACATGATCTATCAGCGCAAGCGCTCGCCCGTTACCTCGCCGGTCGACGCGTGGTACATGGGACCGCTGCGGAGCTTCATGCTGGCGCAGCTCGAGGGGCTCCCGTTCGCGTACGATCACGCCTACGCCGCCGACCTACTTCGTCCCAAAATCGCCGAGGAGCTCTTCCGCAAGCACGTCGGCATCAGTCGGTTCGCCCTGCACGCGCCGTGTCTGCTCGCGACGTACGCGAGCCTGACGCGGCATGCGAGAATGCCGCCCGACCCCGAAACCACACGACGGTAAAGCAGGCGGCGCCCAGCGTCGCCACCACGACGAGCTGGGCGGCTCGGTCGAAAGCGCCGGCGAAGATTCCCATATCGAATGTTTGCCCGGTCGCAAAGACGACGTAGCCGATGACGAGCTCGCGGACGCCGAGCCCGCCGGGCGTAATCGCCAGGAGGGAGCTCACGCCTCCGGCGGCGCCGAGGACCAGCAGCACCCAGGGCGGCGCGCTGGTGCCAAGAAGATGAAACGTGATCCCGAAGCGCACGCTCAGGAGCACGTAGTAGACCAGGCCCCAGAGCCCGCTGACGACAGCAAGGCGTGGGTGCCGCCGCGCGATCCCGAATCCCTCACGAAGCTCGTGCCAGACGCGCGCCGCCCGCCTCCCGGAGAACGCGAGTGGAGGCAGGGGGTGTAGCAGAGCCACGCAGGCCACGATCGTGAGCGAGGCGAAGATCGCGAGGAGCGGGTAGCTCATTCGACCGCTGGTCACGCCTCCGAACAGGAGCGCAGCAATCCCGACCAGGCCGCTCATCGAGACCTGAATCGCCAGGCGGATAGCCGACAGGCTGCCGAAGCGCACGTAGCCCATGCCGTACTTGCTCTTCATGTATTGCGCTCGAAGCAGCGTGCCGATCCGGAGGGGGAGGTAGTTGCCAAACCACGTGGCAGACGAGAGCACGAAGTTCTCTCGAAACGAGATCGGGACTCCTTCAGCACGGAAGAGGACGTAGGTCTGCGCGGCGACCGCGACCCAGGTCGTGACGACGACCAGCAGCATCAGGAGGAGCCCGCCCCACGATGCGGTCAACGTCTCCGCCAACAGCTCGCGCCGCTGCCACAGGTAGTAGAACCCACCGACCACGAAGACGAGGCCGAGGACGACTTGCGCTATCTCACGCGCGCGTTGCATGGGGCTTGCGGATGTCGTTATATACGACTCAACAGGCTAAAGCAGCCTGTGAAGAATTCACGTGGGGTCCGCCTTTACGTGGGGTCCGCCTTTAGGCGGACCGGCGCCGGGCCGGCTAAAGCCGGCCCCCACGAATGTCGAGGCGGACTCATTCACACGCCCCACACCCCCGTCCTACCAACGTCTCGAGCACGGACATGAGCTCCGCCGCCACCCGCCTGGGCGTGGCAACGGCTTGAAACGTCTCCACCGCGTTCCGGGCGAGCCGCGACCGCAGGTCCGGATCGTCCCGCAATGTGCGGATCGCTCGAGCAATCGCGTGGCCATCGGCCACTGGGCACAGCAGCGCGTCGTGGCCATGCGTGAGCAGCTCGCGCGTGGCTGGAGTATCACCCGACACAATGGCGCCGCCCGCCGCCATGCACTGATAGATCTTGTTCGGCACGACACGCGACGCCTTCGCCGAATCGCCGAAGATCCCGAGGCAACAACCTGCCTCCCCGATGCGCGCCGAGAGCTCCTCGGGGTGGAGCCACGCGATCCGCTCGATGTTCGAGAGCTGCCGTGCGCGAATGCCGGCGTCGACTTGCTCCTCGAGCTGACCGCCGCCGACCAGCAGGAAGCGGACGTCCTCTGCGGCGAGCTCGCTGGCCGCGTCCAGGATGTGCTCCACGCCGTGCAACGGCGCGAACTTGCTGTAATGCAGGACGGTGAACGGCTGTCGTGAACCGAGCGTCACCGCGCGGGGCCGGAAGACGGCATCGTCCGCACTGACGCGCACGCGATGGAGCTTCGACAACGGCACGCCGAGCTCGCGGTGAAAGTACTCCGCGTGCGCCTGCGTATCGAGCAGCACCGCGTCGGCCCGCGCGCAGGCGGTCTTGTCGAGCCACCGGAGCGCCCTCGAGAGCAAGCCGCCGCGCGACAGCATGCCGCGATCCTGCGCCAGCGTGTCGTACAGCGAGATGAACGCGTCGAAGACCATCGGCTTACCGCGGCGCCGAGCGAGCGCGGACCCGACGATGGCGTCGACGTGGCCCAGGTAGCCGACGATCATCACATCGTGGTCTGGCACGCGCATGTAGCGGCGTGCCAGACCAGCGTACGCGAACAGCATGCGACCGGCCACGCCGGCGAGCGCAGGGGCACTCCTCAAGAT
>JBOGIN010000845.1:0-3564 GCA_050742275.1 Vicinamibacteraceae bacterium | reverse complement strand
TCCCTGCAGCACGTCCGACTTCTTCGTGTCCACGATGCCTTCGCTTCCGTCGGTTGTGACGACGGCGCCAGTCCATTGGAAGGTCCATAGGAGTCTATCATTCTGTCATTTGGAATGTCCATAGGTGTCGCCGTGACGGCCGTCGAGAGAAGAGGCAAAGGGTAACGCACGCGCGTCCCTTCAGTTTTTCCAATACGACGACGCGGGATTTCGTAGAGTAGGCGAGTGGACAGCAACCAGAGCGTTCTACAGGGAATCAACGCAGTCGTAACGGGCGGGACCAAGGGCGTGGGTCGCGGCGTCGCTCACGAGCTGACGCGATGTGGCGCCAGGGTCTTCGTCACCGGACGATCAGCGCCGACGGACGGTGAGCACCGGGGCACACTGACGCTGCTCCAATGCGACCATCGGGATGACGCTGAAGTGGATGCGGTGTTTGAGCGGATCTTTCAGGCGGCGGGAACGGTTGACATCCTGGTGAACGGCGTCTGGGGCGGGTACGAGAACATGGTCGAGAACGGCGAGTTCACGTGGGGGAAGCCTTTCTGGGAGCAGCCCCTCTGGCGATGGGATGCAATGTTCGCGGCTGGCGTACGGGCGCACTACCGGGCGAGTCAGCTCGTGGCACGAGCGATGGTCGAACGGCGCAGGGGCCTCATCGTCAACCTGTCGCATTGGGCCGCCCGAAAGAGGATCGGCAACGTGGCGTACGGCGTCGCCAAGGCCGCCACCGACAAGTTGACGGCAGACATGGCCGAAGAGCTGAAGCCGCACGGGTCGCAGTTGTCACGCTGTACCCAGGCTTGGTCCGGACTGAGAAAGTCATGGCAGCGGCACAATGGTTAGACCTCTCCAATTCCGAGTCGCCAGAGTTCACGGGCCGCGCCGTACTCGCGCTCGCCACCGATCCCGACGTCCTGCGGCACACGGCGAAGGTCCATGTCGTGGCCGATCTCGCGCGGGAGTACGGCTTCACCGATACCGATGGCACCACACCTCGGGCCTTGACGCTCGGCGATGTCTGAACCTGCGGGTGTATTGCGGAGACAACAAGGGAGCGACGAAGACGGCGGCGACGCTGATCCGCGATGTCGGGCATATCACGTCGAGCGTCTTCCGACGCACGAAGATTGAGTCCTCTCGTTCAACGAACGTAGAATCACACGTTGTTCGTGCGCTGTCTGTCGCGCGACGTTCATCAACGAAGGATTCTGCGTGAGCACCACATCACCCAGCGCCGACTCGCTCCACCATCATTCCCGGCCGATGGGCGGACGTGATCGACACGAGGGGCACCGTGCCGCCACTCCGCTTGAACTGCTGTTCGACCTGACCTTCGTGATCAGCTTCGGGCTCGCCGCTTCCCAGCTCGCGCACGCGCTGGCGGAAGGTCACTACGCGGCGGGCCTGCTCGGCTTCGGCTTCGCGAGTTTTGGCATCTGCTGGGCGTGGATCAATTTCTCGTGGTTCGCATCGGCCTATGACACCGACGACTGGATCTTCCGGGTCGTCACCATGGTGCAGATGATCGGTGTGCTGGTCCTGGCGATCGGCCTGCCACGCATGTTCGCCTCGATTGAGCACGGCGACCACCTCGACAACTCGGTCATGGTGCTCGGCTACGTCATCATGCGCGTCGCCCTGGTATTCCAGTGGCTGCGCGCGGCGCGACAAGATCCAGCCCGGCGCCGTGCCTGCCTCACCTACGCCATCGTCGTCTCACTCGCGCAGGTCGGGTGGGTGGTGCTGATCGTTCTTCCTCTCTCCGTCGCGGCAACCGTCCTGCTCAGCGGCATCCTCGCGCTCGTCGAATTCGCGGGCCCCGCCCTCGCCGAGCGCAAGGATGGAGGCACCCCCTGGCATGCGCATCACATTGCCGAGCGCCACGGTCTCTTCGCCATCATCGCGCTGGGCGAAGGGGTCGTCGGCACGGTCGCGGCATTGTCGGCGGTCGTCGAGCAACAGGGGTGGACCCGGGACGCGGCGTTCGTCGGCATTGCCGGCACCGGGCTTACCTTCGGCATGTGGTGGGTCTACTACATGCTGCCCTCCGCACCGATCCTCCAGGCGCACCGCAATCGAGCCTTCGTCTGGGGCTACGGCCAGATGCTGATCGTCACCGCCATCGTCGCGACCGGTGCGGGCCTTCATGTCGCCGCGTATTTCATCGAGCACAAGGCCCATATCGGACCGCTGGCGGCCGTCCTCACTGTCGCGGTGCCGGTCAGTGGCTTTCTCGGGCTGATCTACGTCCTCTACTACTATCTGGTTCGACGCTTCGATCCCTTCCATCTGACGCTGCTGGGCGCGACCGCTGGAGTAGTCGTCGGCGCCGTCATCGCGGCGCTGTCCGGCATCGGCATGGCCGCGTGCCTTGTCATCCTCATGTTCGCACCGGTCGTCACGGTCGTCGGCTACGAGGTGCGGGGATACCGGCACCAGGCAGCGGCGCTCCTCAAGTAAGTGGGTGATGGTCAATTGCGACGACGCATATCCGCATGGCCGGAATCACATTGACCATCGCGACATTGCCACTGGAAGCGAGACGCGGAGCGGGATAGCATCCCCGGTGGGACCATCGCTGACGGAGGTATCAAAGGAGCCACGTCCGCTGTCGTCCTGTCGAGGCCTGAGGAACAATCTCCGTGGCGCTTCATCCCGTGTTCGACTCGATCACCGCCTACGTGGTGGTCGTGATCTTCGTGGCCACCGTGGTCCGCTCGACGCTCGGCTTTGGCGAAGCGTTGGTCGCGGTGCCGCTGCTGGCGCTTCGCACACCTGTTGCCGTCGCCGCACCGTTGGCGGTACTCGTGTCGATCGTCGTGTCAGGCGTCGTTGTCGTTCAGGACTGGCGACGCATCGAGTTGAGGACCGCGGGTGGGCTGATCATCGCGTCTTTTTTTGGCATCCCGCTGGGCGTGCTGCTGCTCGCGAGGACGAACGATCATGTCGTCAAGCTGCTCCTTGGCTCGGTGATCGTCGCCTTTTCGCTTTATTCGCTCAGCAAAGGCCATGTGCGACGTTTGGACCAGGAACACGTCGGATGGCTCATGGCGTGCGGGTTTGTTGCAGGGATTCTTGGCGGGGCCTACGGCATGAACGGCCCGCCTCTAGCCGTGTACGGCACCCTCCGCCGCTGGTCGCCTCAGCAGTTTCGGGCGACACTGCAGGGCTACTTCTTGCCCGTCAGCATCATGGGCCTGGTGGGCTATGCGCTGATCGGACTCTGGGATGCCGCCATCACTCATTACTTCCTGTGGTCGCTCCCGGGCGTCGTTGTCGCGACGCTGCTGGGGCGAGCCATCAATCATCGGATGAAGGGCGACCGGTTCATCCGATTCGTCTACAGCGGGTTGTTGGTCATCGGGGTGGTGCTGATCGTGCAGGCGATGAACAGGTGAAGAAGCGCGACCTCGATGAGCTGGCCAACCGCAACAGCTCGCCGCAAGCCTGTGCCGACCTCACACACGTCTCGCCGAGACGGCCTCATTGAGCCAGACCCGCCACTTCTGCTCGCTGGTCGTCGCACGCACGTCGGCGTCCTCGCCGTAGAAGTAGATGCTC
>JBOGIN010000844.1:0-3652 GCA_050742275.1 Vicinamibacteraceae bacterium | reverse complement strand
GGGCCAAACAGGTCCGCGTCGGTGGCCGCCCCGTCGCGCTCACGGCAACGGAGTTTCGCGTGCTGGCCGCGCTTGCGCGCCATCCCGGCCGCGTGTTCACGCGGGAAGAGCTCGTTGGCCGCGTGTTCGGGCCCGACTACGACGGCTTCGAGCGCACGATCGACGTGCACATCACGAACCTGCGGAAGAAGCTCGAGCCGGGTTCGGAGCCGCGCTATGTGCTGACCGCTCACGGGCTCGGATACCGTCTAGCATCCCTCGATGATCTCTAGTCTCCAGACGCGCCTGCTGCTCGCGTCCGGCCTGCTGGCGCTCGCCGCCGTGGCTGCCGTGGCGCTCTCCGCCCGGCAATGGACGCGCCACGAGTTCAGAAGATTTCAGGAACGCGCACAGCACCAGCCCCTGGACCGCGCGACAACGACCTCCGCCGAGGCCGCGCGCGCGCTCGACGGGCGCTGCTGCCCTTCCGGCTCGATGAACCGCGCCGCTGCCCTGCTCGGCCCACACGAGGCAATCATCGTCATCGACGACGACGACGGCGGATTCGTCGCGGCGGCGGGCCCCGGCGCGACGGACCTGCGGAACATTCGGACGCGCACGACCGGCAGCATGCTGAACGTCGACGCCATCCGCATGCGCGGAGACCGCCCCGTGCACCTGACGTTGGAGCTACGCGGCCGACCGGCCGCGCGCATTGCCATGAGCGATGGGCGAGCGGCGCACGTCCATGTGATCTCCGTTCCGCGTCTCGGAGTCATAGAGCCGGCGGCCGCGTTTCTTGGCTCTGTCGATCGGCTCCTGCTGGTCGCGACGAGCATCGTGGGCGCGCTCGCGCTGGGAGCCACATGGGCGATCGCGCGACGAATCGTGCGTCCCATCGACGAGCTGCGTGACGCGGCGCGCGATCTGGCCCGAGGCAATCTCTCTCGGCGCGTCGATATACGAGGGTCCGACGAGGTGGGCGAGCTCGCGCGCAGCTTCAATACGATGGCCGCGGAGCTCGAGCGCCAGCACGTCTTGCGGCGGCACTTCATGCACGATGTCGCGCACGAGCTCCGCACGCCGCTCACCGCGCTGCAGTGCCGGCTCGAAACCATGCTCGATGGGCTCGCCGCCGATCCACGGACGACACTTGGCGGCGCCACGGAAGAAGTGCGGCACCTGTCGCGCCTCGTGGAGGATCTTCAGGAGATCGCGATCGCCGAGGCGCGCGAGCTGAAGCTTTCCATCGGTGATGTCTCGATCGCGGATGTCGCTCGCTCCGCTGCCCGGGCCGCGGGACTCGAGGCCGACTCGCGTCTGCGGCTCGACGTCGACGCGCGGCTGACGGCGCGCGCGGATGCGGTGCGCGTGCGCCAGGTGCTCCTGAACTTGCTCACGAACGCCGATCGACACACTCCGCCCGACGGCGAGATCACGGTGTGCGGCTCCCACGCGGGGCGCGACGTCGTCATTGCCGTCCAGAACACCGGCAGCTCGCTCACGCAAGAGCAACTGGCGCGCGTCTTCGATCGGTTCTACCGGGCAGACCCAGCGCGGCAGCGCGAGACCGGCGGTACGGGCCTGGGGCTGGCAATCGCCAAGCATTTGATCGAAGCGCAGGGCGGCTGGATCAATGCGGCATGTGACGCCGCAGGCGTCACCATCAGCTTTGGGCTGCCTGCGATGATGGGCGAGCCCCGCTGACGCGCTGGTCTCCCGAGAGGGTCTGAGCCGGGGCGGTTGGCATAAGCTGGCCGTGGCATGAGACGCACGCCACAGCTTCCCGAGGAGATCGAGGAATACCGCGATGCGCATTGGCGGCGCGAAGCGACAGGACAGGTCGAGACCGCGCTCGACGCGGAGCGCTTCATCGAGCAGGTCGGGTTTACAGCTTGTCTGACCGATTCGCGGCGGCCCGGCCCATCGCTCTACGTGGCGGTCTGCGGACGACGCGACGCCGTCTTGCCGCGGCAGGTACAAAAGGACCCGGAGACGTCGCTCACGTGGGCGTTGAAGAACCACGTCCTCGGCCGGGGCAACGTATACTATGCGAAGCTCGCCCGCGGCAGAGCGCTGTTCCTCGCGCCGCGCATGATCCCCTACTTTCACGCTATCTGGGGGCTCCGCCGATCCGAGGAGCCCCGGCGGTTGAGCAAGAGCGCGCGAGCCATCCTGAGGGTGCTCCGCAAGGAATGGGAGATGAGCACGGGGGATCTGCGCGAGGAATCAGGCGTGAACGACCGCAAAGCATTCACCAGGGGCCTTGACGAGCTCCAGGCCGCCATGATCGTCGTGCCCAGCGAGGTCGTGTCTCAACCGAAGCTCACCTACATCTGGACGCTTGGCGTGGGCCGGTTCCCCGATGCGCTCATGCGCCGTGTCGGTCGAGAAACGGCCCTCCGCGAAATCGCCCGCTGCTTCCTGGCTGGCGCGGGAATGACGCTTCCAGGCGAGCTCACCCGCGTGACAGGCTTGTCACGGCCGGAAGCGGGACGAGGCAACCGCGCGCTCGTGGCCGAGGGGTATGCGGCCATGCTCGCGCCGGGGGTGTATCGCTTGGCCAAAAAATGAACGGATACCTTTCGCGCCCGAAAAGGTACCCGGTTCAATTAGTCCGCGTCCTTCACGCAGCGGAAGCCCGCGTTGTTCGTGCCGCTGCTCACTTCTCCCTTGCCTCGGCTGCCCGCCTTGTAGCGGATGCAGTACTCATCGCTGCACAAGAACGAGCCTCCGCGCTGAACGCGCTTCACGGCTCCAGGCTCCTGAGGATCATAGCTATCCGAAGGCCCCTGCGGATTCTCGCGCGGGGCCTGGCCGTAGTAATCGGGACGATAGTAGTCCTGGCACCACTCCCAGACATTCCCTTCCATGTCGTACAACCCATAGCCGTTGGGCGGAAACGACTTCACCGGGGCCGCAGCCTTGAAGCCATCGTGGGCAGCATTCCCGTGCGGAAAGGGTCCCTGAAAGATGTTGGCCACCCATTTGCCATGCGGTTTCAGCTCGCCTCCCCAGTAATACGTCTGCCTTCCCTTCCCGCCCTGCGCGGCAAACTCCCATTCGGCTTCTGTCGGCAGGCGCTTGCCGGCCCATTCGGCGTACGCTTTTGCATCCTCGTAGGCAATGTGAACCACGGGCTCGCCTTCACGCCCTTCGATGCTGCTGTCCGGCCCCTCGGGATGTCGCCAGGTGGCGCCGGGGACATACGTCCACCACTGCAAGGGATTGTCCAGGGACACCTCATGCGAGGGCGGCGTGAATACCGCGGAGCCAGGCACGAGCTTCTCCTCGGGAACGCCTGGATAATCGTCGGGATTCAGGGGACGCTCCGCCACGGTGACATACTCGGTCTCTTCCGCGAACCGCGCGTACTGCGCGTTGGTGACCTCGTGCTCGTCCATCCAGAAGCCGTTCACCGTGACCGCGTGAATGGGCTGCGCGTCGGGAAACTCTTCGGATCCCATCCGAAAGGTTCCACCTTCGACCCACGCCATGCCCTCCGGCTTCCCATCGGGGCGCTTCGTCGCCTGCTGCGTGGGGTCGGCAGCTCCAGGTTGTGGCACAGCTTCCGATTCAGGCGCTGCTGTGTCGGCAGCATCCGATTTCGGCGCCTCCGAGCCGTCTTGACTCTCCGTTGAATGACACGCTGCAAGGAGCAACGAGAACACGC
>JBOGIN010000843.1:0-5844 GCA_050742275.1 Vicinamibacteraceae bacterium | reverse complement strand
GATGAGCGACAGCGTGAGCGGACCATCCGTCGACATGTGCGGCAACTCAAACAACTGGGCTATGACGTGCTACTCGTCGAATCAGCCGCGTAGCTGATCCGAGCGCCTTTTTCTGAGCAGGCTCTTTAGGCCGCGCGCTACGTACCACGTGAGCGGCGTTGGCCGCGACCATTGACTAATGCAGCTCACGAACCTTGATGTTGCGATACCAGACGTCGCTGTCGTGATCTTGGAACACGACGTGGCCCATGGTGGCCTTGGCGAACATCGGCCATTCGGTGAACTTGCTCGCCGCGAGGCGCTCGTTCCAATCCGCGCTGCCGCGCTCGTACTCGACGACCTTCTGGCCGTTCAGCCAATGCTCGACGTGGTTGCCCTTGACCACGATCTTCGACGAGTTCCATTCCCCGGCCGGCTTCGAGGCGTCGGTCGACGGCGCGTAGAGGTCGTAACAGGCGCCGGCGGTCCGATTCCCATTCACACCTTGCTTGGCGTCCGGATGACGGGCGTTGTCGAGGATCTGGTACTCGGGACCGCTCCAATACGTCTCGTCCCCCTCCTCGGTCACCTGATACATCACGCCGCTATTTCCGCCGGGGGCAATCTTCCAGTCGAACGCGACCTCGAAGTTGTCGAACTCCTGCTCGGTCACGAGGTCCGTGCCCTTCCCGACGTAGGCAATGGCGCCGTCGGCCACCTTCCAGCTCGTCGTCGGTGACGCCGATTTGAACCCGCGGAAGCCTGTGAGGTCCTTGCCATTGAAGAGCAGCTCCCAGCCCTCACTCTCCTCCGCGGACGTGAGCGTGTTGATCGCGCCCGCGCCCGCTGCAGGCTTACCCGTATAGCCCTCCTTGCTCCCTTTCTTCGTACCCTCGACCGTACCCTCGACCGCAGCCACTCCTGTCTTGACGCCCTTCTTCGTGGCCTCGACGCCTTTCCTAATTCCCCGTGCCGTAGCCCGGCTGGCTTTCTCCGCCACCGACTCGCTTCCTTTCCTCGCCTTCTCGGCAGCTGTTTGGCCCGACTTCTCAGCGCCCTGCTCTTGCGCTCTCGCCGGCATCGTCATGCCCCAGGCGAGTGCCGCGGTCATCGTCATCAGCATCAAGAAGCGCTTCATGACTCGGCTCCTTTCGTCGAGCGAGGCAGACCTCGCTGTGTGCATTGTGCCTTGATTCCCCGTCACGAAAGCTCGTACTGCCCGGGCATCGCCACGGCCGGCGTGGGCATTGGGCCCAGCGCGACCGCCTCAGGCACGAGCGACTGCTGCGAATCGAGCGCCTGCTCCCAGGTCACGAGCTGACCGCTATATCCCGCCATTCGCCCCATGATGGCCGTGAGCGTCGAGTGCGCCACCTGCTGGATCTCGTTGAGCGGCGTCCCCTTCCGAATGCTCGCAATGAGATCGGTGTGCTCCTGCACGTACGGGCTGATGGGATCCTTGGGCCCCGTCCAGGCCCGCGCCCCTTTGATCTGATACTGATTCGGCTCCGTATCACAGGTCCCCTTGGTCCCCACGAGCGCTTCGGTGACGCTGTTCGCACAGTTGTCGATCTGCCGGCACATGCTGAGCGCGTGAACGCCGTTCTCGTATTCGAAGTCCACGGCGAAGTGGTCGTAGATGTTTCCGAACTCCGGCGCGGTGCGCGCTTGCCTGCCCGCCAACGCGACGGCGCTCACGGGATGCCCCTGCATGGCCCAGTTGACCACATCGATGTTGTGCACGTGCTGCTCGACAATGTGATCGCCGGAGAGCCAGGTGAAGTAGAGCCAATTGCGCACCTGCCACTCGACGTCGCTCCAGTCCGGCTGGCGCTCGCGGCTCCAGAGAAAGCCCTGGTTCCAATAGCACCGCGCGGCGACGACGTCGCCGATGGCGCCGTCATGGATCCGCTTCATGGTCTCGATGTAGCCATGCTGGTGGCGCCGCTGCGTGCCAGCCGCAACCGCCAGCTGCTTCTGCGCGGCCTGGTCGGCGAGCGCCAGCACCTTGCGAATGCCCGGGCCATCGACCCCGACCGGCTTCTCGGTGAAGATGTTCTTGCCCGCCGCGACCGCGGCTTCCAGATGGAGCGGGCGAAAGCCTGGCGGCGTGGCGAGGATGACGTAGTTGATGTCGCTGGCGAGCACTTTCTGGTACGCGTCCAGACCAACGAAGCAGTAATCGTCCGGGACGGTGGCGGCCTCGCCGAACTGCTTCACCAGCCGCTTGCGAGACTCGCCGAGACGGTCGGCAAAGGCATCGCCCATGGCCACGAGTCGGACGCCATCCGCAGCACGGAGCGCGTCGGTCACGGCGCCGGTGCCACGCCCGCCGCACCCAATCACGCCGATACGGATCTCGTCGGATCCCGCTGCGTACGCGCCGGCCAGGCCGGACGCCGTGGCAAGGCTGGTTCCAACGGCTGCGGCGGTCGCGCTCTTGAGAAAGTCGCGACGCGAAAAGGAGTCGTGCTCGCTCATGTGTGTTCTCCTTAGATGCTGTCTTTGGTCACCTTCGACCGAATGCCACGCAGCTCCGGCTGCTCCTCGACGGCTCGAACGATACGCAGGCCAACGAACGACTCGTCCGGATGCCACCAAATGCTCTGAGGCTGTTGCGGATCACTGGCGCTCCAGTCCTCGCTGGACGCGAGGCGCGCCGCATAGCGCAGCCCCTCCGCGTCATCCAGATACGACCCGCCGCGCACCACGTGCGGATACCGCTGGTCGTCGGGCACCAACACCGGGCGCTCGGCTGGCTGCGGCAGTATCGACAACTGTTTGTATCGCTCAGGCTCATACGGATCGAGCACCCACTCGGCCACGTTGCCCAGCATGTCGTGAAGCTGCCAGGCGTTCGGGGCCTGGTCACCGACAGGGTGCGGCTTGCCGGCGGCGTTGTCCGCGAACCAGGCGTTCTTCTCGAGAAGGCGCGGCGCCGCGCCCGTGTCGCCAGCCCGAGCAGCGTACTCCCACTCCGCCTCGGTCGCCAAGCGATAGGCCTTGCCGGTCACCTTCGACAGCCAGCGGCAGTACTCCATGGCCGCGTGGTGCGTCATGGCAATGGCTGGCTGCGCTCCCTTGCCGAAGCCACGCGCCTCATCGCCGTACGGGCGGGACGGCCGTGTGAGGGCATCGCTGGTCTCCGACCCCGAATCGACGGTCCGGAGACCTTTCGCACCCTGTGCAAAGGCGAACTCGTCGAACTCGTCCCAGGTGACTTCGCGCTGGCTGATCCAGAAGGGCGCGAGCTTCACCTCTACCTGCGGCCCCTCGTCTTGGCGCCGACCGGGCTCGCTCGCCGGGCTGCCCATCGTGAGCGTGCCGCCAGGAATGGCGACCATCTCGAAGCTCACGCGCGTCTCGGGAATCGTCTCGGTGTAGGTCGTGCCGGCCTTGAAGGGAACTGTCGCTTCCTGGGTCGACGCGCCCGGCGACGCGACCACCGTCGCCAGCGTCGTGGCCAGCACAGCCGCTAGGGCGCTGGCATCCGTCCGCGTCCGTCTCACTAGGTGTCTACGCTGTGGGTCGAGCATCTCTCTATGATAATGCCCGAACCCTCACTCACGCGACGACGAGCGGGTAGCGAGGGGCCTCCAGAGCCTGTGAATAAATTACGTAGCGCGCGGCCTTTAGGGCGCGGGGTCTGAAGACCCCGCGCTACGACGGACGGTATTTCTTCTCAGACTCTCCAGGCCCTCGCTCGTCTTCCAGGCTAGAACTCGAACCGCAGGCTGAGCTGCACGTCGCGCCGGTCGCCCGTCTTCTCAACGACGCGCCCGAAGTTCGCGTCCGTTGGGTCAGTCTCGACATCCTCTAGGTTCGCGTGGTTCGGGAAGTTGAAGATCTCGGCCCGAAACTGGATGCGCCGCGTACCTCCGAGGTTGAAGTTCTTGAAGAGCGCGAGGTCCCACTGCTGGGACCCGGGGTGGCGGAACATGTTCCGCGTTTGGTTACCGAACGCTCCAGGCGCCGGGTCCGCGAAGGCGTCCGGGTTGATGAAGTAATTGTCATCCTCGCCATCGGAGAACGCCCGGGTGGCGCCCGCGTCCGGATCGCCCACGACATCGATCGGCTGGTCGAAGCTGTCGCCCACACCGGCGACGTCGTTCGACCGCGTGACCGAGAACGTGTCGCCGCTGCGGATGAACGTCGCGCCGGAGATTTGCCATCCCCCCAGCAAGCTCGCCATCACCGAGCCTCCCTCGCGGAAGAAAGGCAGATCGTAGATGTACTGGAAGGCGAGCACGTGGCGCCGGTCGTAGCTGGACGGTCCGTAGAAGCTGGTATCGTCGAAGCTGTTCCAAATGACGTCACGCTTGTTGCTGGCGTTGTCCTCTGACTTGCTCAACGTGTACGCGGCGGCGAGCTTCAGCCCGTTGCTGTAGCGGCGCTCCGCGCTGAGCTGCAGGCCATGGTAGATCGACCTCCCGGAGTTCTCGCTGATGCGGAGCGCGCCGTATCCGGTAAACGGCCGCAACGCTGCCGGGTTGACGTCCGGATTCGCCTGGAGCGTGCCGGCAGGCATCTGGTTGAGATTGCGCTCGCGCTGCAGGTAGAGCCCGCGGCGGCCAACGTAGGCGACATCCAGCACGAACCCGTACGGTACCTCGCGCTGCACGCCCACCGACCACATATAGCTGGTCGGATGCTTGAAGGTCACATCCTGCGCCTGCATCCCGAACGGGAGATCCGTCGCGCCGCCGGAGTCGCCGCCAGGCCGATCGACACTGCCATTCGCCACGGTGACCATTGGCTGGAACGGCGGATTGCCACCGAGCAGCGACGAGTCGTTCAGCGTCACGCGGTTGTGGAAGATCCCAGCGCTCGTGCGGAGGACTGTGATGTCGTCGAGCGCATACGACACGCCGAGCCGGGGCTCGATGGCGTTGTAATGCGTCTCGGAGAAGCCGCGCGCCTCGCCGCGGAACAGCGCCTGCACGCGCGGATCCTGCGCCACGACCAGATCGTTGCCTTCCCCGATGAAACCGTCGCCCGGCAGCACGATTCCATTGAACCGATCGCCCCCGATGAGACGTCCAGTGCCGGGGTCGATGATCGCCGCACGTGACGGATCGAAGAACCGCGGATCGAAGTTCGCGATGTTGTTCGTGGTCGAGTGCCACGGCGGCCACAACGCCCAGCGGAGCCCGCCTTCGACGGTGAGCTTGCTGGTCGGCCGCCAGGAATCCTGGATGAAGAAGTCGCCCGCCAGCGCGCGCCATTTGGTAAAGGCGCGCTCCCCCAACTCGGCGTAGTTCGTGTACAGCCCCAGCGCCATGTCGGCGACCGCGAGGCCGGTGCCGCCCGCGCGGTCGTCACGGAACTCGAAGCGGCCGTTCTGGTTATTGGTGCCGCCGGGAATGGCGCTGACGTTGATCTGATCGAAATCGTCTTCGCCGGAGTACTCGACGCTGACGCCGCCCTTGAGCGTATGCCGGCCCTTCACCCAGGTGGTGACGTTGGACCAGGTGTGGATGGGTCCTGCCGAGAAGGCCGGATACGGTCCGCCATCGATATCCTCGAAGCCGTCGATGGAGATCGTCGGAATCTTGTCGTCGATCTCCTTGCCCGGGAAGATGTACGGATAGTTGATGCCGGTGCGGCTTCGCTGATGGAGCCCCGACTCCGTGAAGACGTCGATGAACACCTCGTCGAGCGAGTGCGCGTAGCTGAACTCGTTGATGAGACTGTTCGTCAGCGTCCCCGTCCAACTGAAGACCTGCGTCCGGTTCGGCCGCTCCCAGTCGGTGCGCGCGAACGGGAACTCGCCGCGGAACGCATCGACCGCGATCCAGTTCGAGGCCGAATAGCGGTACGTGAACTGGTTGCGTGCGTTCAGGCGATAGTCGAGCCGCAGTGTGT
>JBOGIN010000842.1:0-2080 GCA_050742275.1 Vicinamibacteraceae bacterium | reverse complement strand
GCCCAGGGCAGGTCGAATACCGAGAATGCCGAACGTGTTGCCCGAGATGAACTGCGTCCGAACGTCTTCACGCTCTCCCCCTGCGCCCGGGAAGACGACCGGTCGCCTGCGCTGCGCCTGCAACATCGCGAGGAGATCTGCTTGCGCGCTTGCCGCCTCTCGGAATCGCTCGAAGTACGGGTGGCTGAACGTGTCACCCTCTGCCCCCTCGGGGTTGTCTATCGCAAAGCTCAGATAGATCAAACGCTCTGGCGCGCGGACAGGCAATGGCCGCAGGATCAGCGCGTTGACGAGTGAGAACGCGGCCGTGCAGGCGCCGATCGCCAACGCGAGTGATAGGACCGCTGCGCCGCTGACCACGGCGTCCTTGCGCAGCATGCGCGCGCCGAAGCGAACGTCGTTGACGAGCGAATCAAGCCAGGGCAACAGCTTGACGTCACGGCTCTGTTCACGCAGGCGCAGTTGGCCACCAAAGCGACGTAGCACTTCCTGCTCGGCCGCCTTGCGCGTCAGGCCCGTCGCGACGAGCTGCTCGATGCGCGACTCGACGTGGAAGCGCAGCTCGTCATCCAGATCGTGCTCGACGCGCGACGTTCGGAAGACGTTCGCCAGCCGCGACAGCCACGACATCCGGACCTCCTATGCCTGCTTCAGAATGTGTCCGACGGCGCCGGTCACGGCGCGCCAGCGGCCTTCCTCGACCTCGAGCTGCCTGCGCCCGGCCACGGTTACCTCGTACATCCGCACGCGACGGTTGTGCTCGGTCATGGCCCACCGCGCTTTGATCCAGCCGGCTTCCTCCATGCGATGCAGCGCCGGGTACAGCGACCCCTCCTCGACGCGGAGGACGTCCTTCGACATCGACTCGATCTGCAGCGTGATGCCGTAACCATGCAGGGGGCCGCGCCGGAGCAGAATCTTCAGCACGAGGAGCGGCAGTGCACCTTGAAGTGAATCGTGACGTGTCATACTAAGATGACTTAATATGACTACTAATCATATCGATCGGTCTGGCGTTGTCAACCGGCAATCCCCGACGAGGGCTGGGTAGTCTCGTGTTCCGCCTTCACGACGACGTTCAGGCTTTCATTTGGCGGCTTCGCGCCGATCCGTTGAGACGAACGCCGCCCGCTCCTGCGGCGCACGCTCCTCCGCGCTTGCACGCAACACCTTGATCAGCGCCGCGACTTCCTCGTCTCCGTAGCCCGCGGCCAGCGCCCTCTTGAACAGGTCTGACGCCAGCTCAGGGATCTCGGCGTTGAGCCCGCTTTCGCGCGACGCGCGTGCGAGCCGTTCCGTGGCTTCGACGGAAATCCGCAAGGGACTCTCGGATATCCGATAATCTCCCGACTGGATCACCGCACCTTCGTGCCTGAAGAACTCTCCGAACGACGGAGAAATCTCGGCGATCAATGCTCCATACTCGTCGACACGGAACCCCTCCGACTCGGCAATCCGTGCGCCGTGGAAGAATCCCAGGCCGGCGCCATACACATACGACAGCGTTGCCAGGTCCATCGTCGATGCTGCGCCCACCGGCTGACCGAGATACTTCACGTTGCCGCCGAACACCCCAAGCACCGCCTCACTCCGGCGGTACGCTGACTCCGCACCGGACACGAGGATCGTCGTGTCCGCCCTCGCCATCTGGCTCGGCGCCGCCTGGATTGCGCCGTCGATGTAATCCGCGCCGTACCTCCGGGCCCACCCCTCGCTGTCTCGCGCCTCCTGAGGACTCCCTGTCGTCAGTTGGACGATCGCTCGTCCCGCGAGCACCGACTCGACGTCTTTCGTCGCGAGAATCTCGTTGGCCGCCCGGTAATCGTAGACGCAGACCACCACGACACCGCTGGCCGAAACGGCCGCCGCTGCGCTCGGTGGCGCTCCCGCTCCCTCCCCAACGAGGGGGTCGGCCCTCCCGCGTGTTCGGTTCCACACCGAGACGCGGTAGCCGCTGCGAAGCAGTAGCCGTGCGAGCGTGCTGCCCATGGCTCCCAGACCGATCACTGAAACTGTCGCGTTGTCTCTCATTTATCATTCTCCCGCTCGATCCGCTCCTCGACATTAGCCGGATACACAT
>JBOGIN010000841.1:0-2569 GCA_050742275.1 Vicinamibacteraceae bacterium | reverse complement strand
ATCACAGCGACCGCTACTTTCGGGCGCTTCCTACTGGGAGACGGTTCCTCGCCGACGCACTGGAGGGAAGCGCTCCCGGCTGGCCGGCGCCAGATGCCGCGGTGATGCGCTACTTGGCCGAGCGAGGGGTCAGAACGCTCGGGATCGACAGTCCCAGCATGGGGCCGCTGCCCGCGCCGCTTCCCTCGGAGGTTCATGGCGCCGGCTTGCAGGCCGGCATGATCTGGGCGGAGGGGCTCACTCGCCTGGGCTCCTTGCCACCCACGGGCGCCTTCGTTGGGTTCCTTCCCTTAAACCTTCGAGGCGGCATCGGTGCGCCTGCCCGCGCCGTGGCCACGACGCGCCCTCAGCTCACACGCCGTCTGTTGAATTCTCATCGTCGGATGCACGTCCGCGATCTCTCCGTACCGCTGGCAGAGACCCTTCCCGTGTCGTGGCCGGGATCGGGTGTGGGGCGGCACCGATATCCATATCAGCGCAACCGTCTGTCCCGACTCGACGCGCAGTACCAGCATCTGCTCGACGCCCACACGGGGACCCATCTCGTCACACCGGCTTCCAGCTTGCCGGCATCGAGAGGGCAGTTGAGAGCTCTCCCAGCCAATGCGCGGGACGTGCTCGCGGCATACGAGGGCGCATTCGGGCCTCTAGCATCGAGCCCGCTGACAGCAGACCGGGTTTCGCTTGACCAGTTGGCGGGACCGGCCCGCGTGGTGGATGTACGGCACCTCCGGGACACGCACGACAAGGCCGATTGGCCCGCATCTCCGGCCATCGACGTGAACATCTTGCATGCGTTCGAGCGCGACTCAGGGCCACTCCGGTCCGGGGAGATTGTGATCTTCCGCACTGACTATAGTCAGCAGTGCCTGGAGGCTGCCGGTTCGACGCACTGCATCGAAGAGGCGCTGAACGGCGAACGAGAAGGCTGGCCCGCGCTGACACCAGGAGCAGTAGATCGGTTCGCGTCGCTGGGGATCTCCGTGGTCGCTATCGATGCGCCTTCTCTCGCCCCGGTCAACTACCCGGAGGCACTGACGACGTATTGGCGGATGGCCGAACGCTCGATCGTGGGCATCGAGTATCTCTGTCACCTCGACGGTCTACCTTCTGAGCTGTTCTTTTTGTTCGCGCCTCTCAGCATCGTCGACAGTCACGGAGGACCGGGGCGAGCCGTGGCGTTCCATTGAGTGGCGATGGCGGTGCGTGCGGAGCGTTCCCGTATCCGCCAGGGCTCATCCTGGTGCACAGGCGCGGAGGGCACCAATCGCCCCTGCCGGCAAATTTCAGATTCCCAGCGAGCTCAGTCGGCGCGCCGCCACCGCAGAGCTCGTCGACACCACCCACGTGCCGGACGTCACCGCGGTTCATCGAGCGCGAAGTACGCGCTCAGCCTCATCCGCGAGCACCATAACGCCGCGTCGTCGTGGAGAAGTTTCGGACGAGCGGTGAACGTCAAGGTAGTTGTCGCGCTGCTCTGGATGCCGCATGGCTCCATCTGCCGTCGGCTCGGGATTAACGACGCGCAGGTGATCCCCTCGCCCGCATTGCATGACGCGGTTCAGGAGCCACGGCTCCTGTCGGCCTTCTCGCAGTGGATGCGCCAGCAGCGTGGCACTTGCCCGGCGAGCCGAGCCTCAACCCAGTGACCAACTTGCCAGCGACATAGTAGTGACTCGGAGGGGTGTGCCGCCTCCCGTCTTCGTCAACGCCGAGATTCCCCCCATTCACGCGGCGTGCCTTCACGACCGAACTGTGCGGCAAACCTCAGAGAGGTTTACTGCCTCTGGTGCAGCGTGATCTCAGACCGTCGGCACGCTGCTCCTGGGGCTGAGTGTGGTCTGGCGGCGGACCCGTCTGTTCGGAGCGCGTAGCATCTTTGCCCGGGTTCAGGTGCCTGAAGACGTTCCCGTGTTGTATCTGGACATGGGCACCCACAAGCAGGGGCACAAGCTGCACTACGTGGCCACAGACGTACTGCCAAAGCGGTGCCGTAACTTCGAAGCCTTCGGTTTCGAGGCCAACCGGGCTTCCTTTGAAGCGGTCAGTGAAGAACTCGGGGGCATGACTCGTATCACGCTGGTCCACACCGCAGTGTGCGGCACACCTCCGGAGAGCGGTCGGCTCCGTCTCTACCATGACGACGCGGGCGGTCTCCGCGACTCGATCTACCGGGAAACCAGCTCCTTTGAGATGTCACGGCCGTCCGCGTTTCAGACTGGCTACAAGGGCAGGGCTGGTCACCAGAGGAACATATCTGCATCCTGCGGATGAACATCGAGGGCGCAGAGTGTGATGTGCTTGAGGATCTTGTGCGGGCGGACGGACGTAGCGCCGGATGATGACGCGTTTTCTACTTTTCCACCACAATCAAGACACTACCCAGCTCGCGTGTGGTCTTCCAACTGACGAGCCCGAGGTCTCCGCTTACAGGGGTCATCACGCCCCGTACGCAAAAGATAACTTCGGTCGTCGCCACGACTATCCGACGGGTCGGAGGGCGGCGAGCCGCCCCCGTCGCGCGGCGCCGACGGTACGGGAATGCAGTGGCGGATGACGATCGTGTCAT
>JBOGIN010000840.1:0-3117 GCA_050742275.1 Vicinamibacteraceae bacterium | reverse complement strand
GAGACAGGATCTTCTCGGCGATCATCCAGATGGGGCGCTCGGCGTCCGTCCGGCGCGGTCGGCCGTCGCTCGTCGCCGCAGGGCTGCGCCGGGCCAGCGCCTGCACCCTCGCGAAATAGCCAGCGGGATCGAAGAGGCCGTCGGGGTGGTCGATTCGGAGCCCGTGCACCTGATTGTGCGCGAGGAGTCTCGTCAGCAGCGAGTGGGTGGCCTCGAAGACCAGCGGATCCTCCACGCGCACGCCGGCCAGCTCGTTGATGTCGAAGAAGCGCCGGTAGTTGATCTCGTGTTGCGCCGTGCGCCAGTAGGCGAGACGGTAGGGCTGCTCTTCCAGCAGGTGGTGCAACGTGTCGAACGTCTCGGGACGTTCCGGCACGCCATTCGCCGCTGCCAACGCCTGCTCGACATGCGCGCGAATGCGCGGCGCCGCCTTGAGCAAGCGCCGGAGGCGCTCGCGCAGCACTTCCTTCTCGCGGTGCCGCTCCTCGATGCTGTCGGAACTGGTGTCGGTGTAACGCGGGAGGTTGTCCAGGCCGGTCAGAATGCTCAAGAACTCGCGAAGGTCGGCGGCGCCCAGCCCCATCGCGGCCTTCAACTCGTCGATCCGATGACGTAGCACGAGTGGCTGCTGACGCGGGTTGATGGGCAGCGTCTGGTCGTAATATCTGACGACGAGGTGCCCATCGTCTATGCCGAGCGTCAGCTCGCCACGCTCGAGCACCGCGCCGTACTGGTCTCCCAGGATCGGCAGCAGCACCTTGTTCTTCATCTCCGGCGTGACCGGGTCCCAATCGATGTCGAAGAAGCGCGCATACAGCGAGCAGGGGCCATTCTCGAGCACCTCACGCCACCACATGTTCGACTGGGAATCGATGCCCATATGGTTCGGGACGAAGTCCAGGAGGAGCAGGAGATCGTGCGCCTCCAGCGTCTGCGTGAAGGCGGCGAAGTCGGCATCCGTGCCGAGCTCAGGGTTGAGGCGGTTGTGATCGGTGATGTCGTAGCCGTGCAGACTGCCGGCGCGCGCCATCAGGAACGGGGACGAATAGCATGCGCCAACGCCCAGGCGGGCGAGGTACGGCACGAGCGCTTGCGCGTCCGAGAACGTGAAGGCATGACTCATCTGTACTCGGTACGTGCTCACCGGAACACGGCCTGGACCGGAACGCCTGGCGTTGATGTGGACCTCCCCCGAGCTGGCTCGCAACTCGCGTCTCGTCGATCCTATCCGGGAAGGGGGAAGCGGCCAAACAGGCGTCAGCGACAGGGCAGCGGGGATCAGACATTATCCCTACTGAGTACCAACACTCCCGGGCGCTGAAAGACGATGCTGAGGCCGCCGGATGGCGACTGATCGAATGCCACGGGCTGTACGTCGGGTGCGAACAACGAGTCCTCGCTCGACAGTAGGGCCTTCCAAGGAACTGTAGGCCCGACCTTTCGCTCGGGTGCGTCCCAGTCTGGATCGGACCCATCCGGGTTTCGCGGGGCGAGTCGCTCCACCGGAAGCGAGACCGGGCCCTGTCCCGAGAGGCGCGCCACCACGAGCAGCGCACGCTCTGCTTCCAAACGCACTACTGCCACGGTCCCCTCGTCTGGCGCCCACGCATCCGCCCTGGTCCAAGCGACGCTCATTGCCTGCCGGCGAAGCGACAGCAATCGCCGATAGTACGCACGTGTCGATCGGTGTGGCTCGCGGCCGAGCTCTTCCCACTGCAATCGACTCCGCACGAATGTTTCCTGCGCTTGCGGGTCCGGCACGCGATCGCGCGCCACCGGATCGCTGAAAGCCGTGAAATGCTGGAACTCTTCACGCCGTCCCGCGGTCACCGCTTGGCCCAGCTGGCCGCTGTGGTCGGTGAAGAAGAGAAACGGCGTCGACGCGGCCCACTCCTGTCCCATGAACAGGAGCGGGATCCCCGGCGCCAGCAGCACGAGAGCGCTGGCCGCCCTATACACCTCGAGTGGCACCTGATGGTTCAAGCGCTCACCGTGCGCACGGTTGCCAATCTGATCGTGGTTCTGGAGACACGTGACGAACGCGTGCGAGGGGAGACCGACCGGATCGGTGCCGCGCGGCGCGTTGCGATACCGCGACCACTCGCCTCGATACAACCAACCCTGCCGAATCGTTTCGGCGATTTCGGACGTCGTGCCCCTGTAGTCGGCGTAATACCCCTCATGGTCGCCTGCCGTATGCCCGCGGATCGCGTGGTGCAGGTCGTCGGCCCAGACGGCGTCGAGACCCCAGCCGTCAGGGGCGGGCCGCGCGATGAGGTCGAGGTTTCGCGAGTCCTCCGCAATCAGGAGACGGCGCGGCGCGTCGACGTGTGCCTTGACGCGAGCGGCGAGCTCGGCGAGAAACGGCGACGCCGATTCATCGACGATGGCGTGCGTCGCGTCGAGCCGGAGGCCGTCGACGCGGTACTCCACGAGCCAATGCAGGACATTGTCGATGAAGAATCGGCGGAGCACCTCGCTGCCAGGCTCGTCGAAGTTCAGCCCGCGGCCCCAGGGGCTGTGATGCCGTGTGGAGAAGACGAGCGGGCTGAACGCGGCCAGATAGGCGCCGTCCGGTCCCAGGTGGTTGTAGACGACGTCGAGAACGACACCGAGGCCCAGCGCGTGCGCTCGATCGATCAAACGCCGAAGCGCGTCCGGGCGGCCGTAGTGCTCGGATGGCGCGTAGAGCGCGGCGCCGTCGTAACCCCAGTTCCTGCTCCCCGGGAATGCGGCCACCGGCATCAGCTCGATCGCCGTGACGCCGAGGTCGCGCAAGTACGGCAACCGTTCCGTGACGGCATCGAACGTGCCGGCTTCCGTGAACGCGCCGACGTGCAGCTCGTAGACAATCAGTGCCGTGGGCTCGACGCCTTGCCAGTCAGTGTGGCTCCAGTTGAACGTCGATGGGTCGACGACCTCGGAGAGCGCGTGAACGCCGTCCGGCTGGCAGCGGGACGCAGGGTCCGGCCACAGCGGCCCATCGTCCATCCGATAACCGTAGCGATCTCCAGGTCGAGCGTCTTCTACCGTAGCGGCAAAGCAGCCGTCATCTTCGCGGGCCAACGGAATCTCGCGAGGCGCGCCAGCGCGCGGCATGAGGTGCAACGTGACACG
>JBOGIN010000839.1:0-8617 GCA_050742275.1 Vicinamibacteraceae bacterium | reverse complement strand
CAGTTGCGCCGAGCGGTACCATCACCTCCTCACTTGGGCAGCGTCGTTGAACCATTCCAAACGTGAGTCAGATTACCGGATCTCATGGAGGCGGAAGTAATCGAACGACGCCACGGTGGGCGGGTCGGCGCCGCCGCCGGCGTAGAGCCCGATCTGCGGGCTGGTCCCAGCGGGCAGCGTCAACGTGGCGCCCGAGCGCCAGTGCACGCCGTCCCGAGAGCTGGCCGAACGGTAGTGTAGGTCGCCGCTCTTCGGATCGACACCGTGCGCGATCCGTAGCCACATCGTCGAGGCCACCGGACCTCCGAGATGGGCGCCCCATTCCAGCCGGCCAGCCGCGGCGAGTTCCTTGCCGAACTCCACCTGTCGCGAACTCCAGATGGCCACATCGCCGAGCCGCAAGAAGTGGTCGTCGTCCAGGTAGACGATCAGCCCGGCCTGCTGGTAGTTGCGGATGGTGTCGACTCCGAGGTCGAGATGGAGCTTCGTCTCGGCGATCCACGCACCCGGCGGGGGCGTGCGCAGCAGTAGTGGGCCGGTGTTCCCGGAGCCGACGACGTCCACCGAGGCGAGCGGCCACTGTAGTCGACCGTCAACCACACCAACGGACGCGTCCGGACGCACCCACGCCCACGCCGCGTCGAGCCCGGCGTCGAACTCCTCCGCGAACAACCTCGCACCGGCAACGGGCCTGGGTACCAGCTGGGTGATGGGAGCGTGGGCTTCCACCGCGGTGAGGTTGTCGACCTGCACTTCGACTCCCGTCGCGGCCAGTCGCAGCGGCGCTTCCTTGGGGACGCCGGGCGGCAGGTCGATAGCGACTTCCGCATCGACGTCGCCGAGCCGACTCTCGCTTAACCGGGCGACCGCTCGCCCACCGCGCACCTCGACTGCCAGCGACCTCCATACGCCGGCCACGAGGCGATCTGGCACTCCCGTCACCTCGCGGCGCGTGCCGTGCGAAGTTCGCACCTCCACCCGGAGCTGGCGCGCGACGGCGTCCAGCGTGACCGACAGTCCACTGCGGCTGGCCGCGCCGATGTCAAACGAGAACGTCCCCTCGCCTGAGGGGAAGCGCACATCCGCCTCCGCCCGCACCCTACGTGGCGCCACCATTCGCGTCGTCACGGCTGCCGAACCATCCGCGTTTGGGATCAGGCGGGCCAGCGCCTCGGCGTCCCCAGTGTCATCGTCGCCGCTCAACCACTCGCCGAACAGTAGGACCAACGCATTGTTCGCCGCCGGTGCGCCGCTATCGATGCCGAGGCAACTTGCGGTCACCGGCGCAGGCTGCGGCGTGTCGCTGGGACCGGCGCCGGCCCGCGCGACCGACCAGCCGTCGACCCAGTCCAGCCGATCGATGAGCGTAGGCCGCCGGTTGATGCCACCCGGCTCGTTCAGCCACGCGTTGTTCCGGTCGATGCCGTGGTAGACGATGTAGTCCTGGCCGGACACGTCGGTCACGATCGCGTGGTGGCCCACGCCGATCCACCGGTTGCCGTTCTGTACCAGCACTTGGGTCCCGCCAACGCGCGAGTCCAGCAACGACACACCCTCATGGTCGACGAACGGCCCGAGCGGACTGGCGGAGCGCCCGGCGTATACGCTGTAGCCGGTGACCGGGCCCGCGCAGCAGTTCGCCGACGAGGCGGTCAGGTAGTAGTAGCCATCACGCTTGACAACGAACGAGCCCTCGTAGCGGTCTGGCCGGGCCACCTGCACCGGTTCGCCGACCGCGCGGGTAGCGGTCTCGTCGAGCGCGGTGACCCAGAGTCCGCCGTGGAAGCCACCGAAGTACAGGTAGCGCGTGCCGTCGTCGTCGGCGAACATGGCCGGGTCGATCGTGTTGAAGAACCCACCGCCGCCGTCCGGCCGGGGCGCGACCACCGGGCCGCCGGAGTCGGTCCACGGACCCGCCGGCGTCGGCGCCGTCGCCACGCCGATCGCAAAGTTCCACGGACCGGGCTCCGCCACCGTGTCGGTCGCGGTGTAGTACAGCAGGTACTGCCCGTCGGCGTAGCGGATGTCCGGCGCCCAGTAGAACGACGACGATGTGGTCCAGGCTGGGCGATCGGCGTCGTCGAAAATGGTGCCGAGGTACTCCCACTGGTCGAAATCACGGCTGCGCGCCACGTGCATGAGCCCGAATGGACTGGGCGCCGAGCGCAGAGGGTCGCTGGTGGCGTACATATACCAGTAGCCGTCTTTGCCGCGAATGAGCGCGGGGTCGGCGTAGGTATCGGCGAACGGTGCGGAGATCGGGTTCTCGGTGGTCACCCGCCGACCGTAGCTCGACATGCCCGTGGCCGTCGCGGAGACGAGGAGAGCGCCGACCGCCAGCGCGTGGAGCGTCGCTCGGACAACCGATGTCGTGATGGGCATGGACCGGTCTCCCTGTTGACAAGGGATTCGTCTCTCTCCGAGGATCTCGATGCCGGTAATTATGAACCAACCACGCCGGAAAGAGTGTGATTGCGCATTGAAGGCGGGGCGCAAAAGGATGCGCGAGGTTCGTGAACATCAACGCGCCCGAAAGCAGGCCCGCGGCTGAGCTCGGCCGATGTGCGCCTTTCGCCACGGTCGGCAGGCGTGACACGGTCCTCGGTAAGGAGCGCGCGCTCAATCGTGCATGTGCTCGAGATAGATCCGCTCGAGATCCGCATGTGCGATCTCGCTCGTCGGCATCTCGGCCACGAGCCGGCCGTGCTTCATGATGCCGACGCGCGTCCCAGACTCCTTGGCGCGAAAGAGGTCGTGTGTCGCCATCAGGACGGCCACGCCCTGCCCGCTCAACTTGCCCAGTAGGCTCGAGAACTCATTGGCCGCTTTCGGATCGAGACCTGACGTCGGCTCATCGAGCAGCAGCGCCTTGGCGCGCTTAGCGAGCGCGATCGCGATGCCCACCTTCTGACGCATCCCCTTGGAGTAGGTGCCGACACGGCGTACCGCGGCCTCGCGCGCCAACCCGACCTCATCGAAGAAGCGGAGGAGATCCTCGTGCGCATAGTGGCCATGGCCCGCAAGGGCGCTGAAGTATTCGAGGTTCTCCAGGCCCGTGAGGTTGCGATAGAGCATGACCGTTTCGGGAATGTACGCCACGTGCTTCTTCGTCTCCAGCGGATGTGCGACGACATCCAGTCTGTTGATGCGCGCGCGGCCTGACGTCGGCTGGATGAAGTTCAGGAACAGGTTGATCGTGGTCGTCTTACCCGCGCCGTTGGCACCCAACAGACAAAAGACCTCGCTCGGGCTCACCGTGAGCGTCAAGCGATCCAGTGCCGTGACGCCGTTGTACTGCTTCGTAAGGTCGACCGCTTCGAGCATAGGTACACCACGCTAGCGAGCCTCGTGCACTCTGTGTGTCGAAACCCAACGAACTGCCGCGTTGTCCCGCTGAATGGCGTGCTCGGCCCGTCCAGCGGCAGACGCCCAGGCCGATCGTCGGCGACCGCCTCGCGACGATCGGATGCCGTTCGGTGGCCTCGTTGGCCGATGGGCGGCCGCTTCGCACCGCTCGATGGCGTGTCCCGTCCGCTCGTTGATTGCCGATGGCAGGCGCCCCACGTTGGAGACACGCTGAGTGCCGTCATGCTGCGGGATGCGCGGCTCGCCTGTCGACTCATCATTCGTCATCCGGCGCTTTCGGTGGCGATCGCCCTGACGCTGGCGATCGCCATTGGCGCGGCGACCGCGATCTTCAGCCTCGTGCAGGCCCTGGTGCTGCGGCCGCTGCCATTCGCGAACGCCGGCCGTCTCGTCACGATCGAAGCGGTTGTCGACGCGGACGCAGGGCGGGTGGCGCTCCGTGAGTATCGCGATCTGGTGCGCGACGCTCGGATGTTCGATGGCTGGGCAGCGTACTACCGATCGCAATACAACCTGACGGGCGCCGGCGCGCCGCAGGCGCTAACCTGCACGATTGGCACCTCGACGTTGTTCGACCTGCTCGGCGTACGACCCGTGCACGGCGACATCTGGTCTTCCAAGGAGGACTTCACGCGCCAGTATCGGGTCGTGCTGAGCCATCGCTTGTGGCGCGAGCGGTTCGGCGGACGCCCGAGCATCGTCGGCTCCACGCTGGTGATGGACGGCGGCAGCTACCAGGTGAGCGGGGTGCTGCCGGCCGGCTTCGACTACCCACTCCAGACCGACGTCTTCCGCGCCATCACCGACTACAACGCGCCGCACGTGCGCCGGTACTCGGTGCTGGCACGGATGAGAACTGGGGCATCGCTCGACCAGGTCCAGGCCGAGCTCGATAGCTTCGCGGCGCGGTTCGCGCGGATGTACCCCGACACGAACGTCGGCGTCACGCTGCGCGCCACACCGCTGAGGGAGGCGTACGTCGGGCGCGCGCGGCCGTATCTGTGGCTGCTCGTCGCGGCGGTCGGGTTGCTCACGGTCATTGCCTGCGTCAACGTGACCAATCTGCTGCTCTCACGCGCGATCGCGTCGAGCGGCGACATCGCGGTCCGGCTGGCGATGGGGGCCCGGAGCTGGCATCTCGTCCGGCTCGCGCTTGCAGAAGCGTTGCTTCCGGCGGTCACGGGCGCCGCGCTCGGTGGCGTTGGTGGTTGGTGGGCGCTTCGCGGTCTCACGGCGATGATTGCCACCGACCTGCCGCCGTGGCTCGGCGTAGGCCTCGACGTCACCGCCTGGTTGTTCGCGGCGAGCACAACGCTCCTCACGGCGGTCGCCGTTGTCACGCTTCCGGTCGCCCATGCCGCGCGCACCGACGTGGGCCGTGTCTTGAGGCAGGAATCGAACCGGTCCGCGGGAAGCCGTGCCCAGCAGACCACGCGACGCCTGCTGTTGGGCGGGCAGGCGGCATTCGCCACGCTCCTCCTGGTGATGGCGGCGCTGTTCGGAGCAGCGCTGCGCGAGCTGCTGCGCGCCGATACCGGCTTCGACAGCCGCGGCGTGCTGACGTTCAGGGTGGATCCGCCCTGGGGCCGGTATCCGGACATCGCGACGACATCGGAGTTCTACCGTCGCTCGACGGAGCGCCTGACGATGATTCCGGGCGTCGAGGCGGCCGGCGCGAACAACTTCCTCCCGTTCTCGGGACTCGACGTGTCCTCGCCACGCGTCCTCGTCGAGGGGCGTGTCAGCGGCCGCGCGGACGAGGAGCCGTTCATCAACTTCCAGGTGATCGACGCCGGCTACCTTCGGGCGATGGGCGTTCCATTGCTGCAGGGCCGGACGTTCGTCTGGACGGACGAGGAGAGCTCGCCTCCGGTCGCCGTGGTCAGCCGACGGACGGCACAGCGATTCTGGCCCGGAGAGGAGGCGCTCGGTCGTCGCATCCGCGTTGTGTGGAACCAACATGGCACCGGAGGCGGCGGAGGCTCGGACGTCTGGCTGACCGTGGTTGGCGTCGTCGGCAACGTGCGATTCAGCAGCCTTGACGATGATGCGGGGCTCGAGGTGTATGCGGCGAATACCCAGCTCTTCGCCGGCGACTCCTACATCGTCGTGCGAGCACGGACTGGCGCGGAAGCCGTGCGACAGCAACTGCGGCCGGCCATTGACGCCGTCGATCGCGAACAGTCCTTCTTCGATGTCCAGACCATGGACGCTCGCATACAGCGCGCCCTCTGGCAGCACCGTGTCGCCACGGCCGTGCTCGCGGTCTTTGCCGCGATCGCGCTGTGCCTCGCGGTCATCGGCACGCACGCCGTGACGGCACAGGCGGTCGCATCCGCCCGGCGGGAGATCGGCATTCGCCTCGCGCTTGGGTCGCCCGTGTCGCAGATCGTGCGGCTCGTCATGCAGCGCTGGCTGGGCGCGGTCGTGGTAGGTGTAGCCGTCGGGACGCTCGGCGGCGTGCTCATGGCGGGTGTGCTCGCACGGGCGCTCGGAATGCCGGCTGTTCCCGACCTGCTCCTGCCCGGGATCGCTCCGATCGTGCTCGCGGGTGCGGCAGCGGTGGCCTGCTACGTGCCGGTGAGGCGCGCCCTTCGACAACACGATCTCATCGATGCGTTGCGGCCGGAATGAGGGCGGCGCCGCGGACTGCCCCGCCCAGGCGCCGCGCTCCCGACGAGTCGACCGGTTCGCCGGAGCGGGGGAGGCGCCCATGGTCTCGTACAATGGGCGTGCATGCCGCCGCCAAGCACCCCACTGGTCGTACACATGGTGGGCTACCTGACCGGCGCCGCGCTGTACGCCATGCTCCTGGCGATGGTGTGGCGCGCGCGGGCCAGCACGGACCGCCTCGTGCTCGCAACGGCCTTGCTCGGCCTCGTCTGGAACATCGGCGAGCTCCTCATACATGCCACCGGTGCCATTGGCTACGATGCGGCGGCGCCGTGGCTGGCGGCAATGGCCTACACCGCGCTCGGCCTGCTCGCGGCAGTCGTCGTGCACTCCGTGTCACGATTGCAACCAAACCCCCACGCCTCGAGACGGCGGTTGGTCCAGGTCGCGGTATGCCTCGCGTACGGATCTGCCGCGGCGGCGGGGCTGCTGCACCTCGATGCTGCGGCGACCGCCGCGCACCTGCCTTCGCCAACCGGCCTCGACGTGATGACGGGTGGCCTCCTGGCGCTGAGCGTGCCGCTCGTCATCACCACGCGAGGTCAAGACCACGCGAGGCGTGCGCTCTGGATGAGCGCGCTTGCCGTGTTTGCGGTGTCTGCTCTCCACCTCGCACGGTTCCACGGTGCGAACGAATCGTGGGCCGTCGAGCTCATCGGCCACCATGCGTCCATCCCGCTCGCGTTCGCGATGCTCTATCGCGACTATCGATTCGCGCTCGCCGATCTCTTCCTGAAGCAGGCGTTGACGCTGCTCGTGCTCGTGGTGCTGGTGCTCGCCGGGTATTCAGCGCTGGAGGCTCGTTTGGCGCCGAGCACCTCAGGCGTTGTCGTCCTCTTGATCGGCACATGGATCGCGACGGTGCTCCTCTTTCCGTGGCTGCGACGCGCGGTGAGCTGGTTCGTCGACCGGGTCGTGCTCTCGCGGTCGAACTACGCCGAGCTGCTGGACGAGATGACCACCGCGGTTCAAGCGTGCGACGACACAGACGAGGTCCTCGCCAGTGCCTGCGCGAGACTCGCACCAGCGCTGAGTGCCGCGTCGGTGACATTCAAAGGGCGTGCGCTCGAGACGTCGATCTCGCCGCCGGCCGAGGGCGTGGTGGTCCCTACGACGGAGCCTCCGCACTACGTATTGTCTGTGGGACCGCTCGCGGGTGGGCGAAGACTGCTCTCCGACGACCTCCGCATGTTGGAGCGAGCCGCCGCCATCGTTGGACGCCGCATCGACGCCCTCAGGCTGACCAAGGAGCGCTACGAGCGCATGCTGCAGGAGCGCGAGATTCGCGCGCTGGCGACCGAGGCGGAGCTGCGGGCGCTCCGGGCTCAAATCAATCCGCATTTTCTGTTCAACGCCTTGACGACCATTGGCTTCTTGATTCAGTGCGCTCCACCGCGGGCGACGGACACGTTGATGCGATTGGCTACGCTTCTGCGTGCCGTTCTTCGATCAGAAGGGGAGTTCACCTCGCTCGGCCGTGAGCGTGAGCTGATCGAGTGCTATTTGCAGATCGAGCGCGAGCGGTTCGAGGAGCGGCTTTTTCGTCACGATCGACATCCCACGAGAGCTGGAAGAGGTGCGCATCCCTTCGCTCATCGTCCAGCCTCTCGTGGAGAATGCAATCAAGCATGGCATCGCCCCGATGTCCGACGGGGGAAGTGTGACCGTAACCGCTCGACTCGCCGATCGCGGCACAGGGCCGGCGCTGAGTGTGACGGTCCGTAACTCTGGAGCGCCGCTCGTTGATCGCTCCCCGCGCGACCACCGCGGTCTCGGGCTGCGCAGTGTAGAGCGGCGGCTCGCATGTCATTATGGCGAGGCCGCGTCGTTCACTCTGAGGCGGAACGCAGATGGCGCCACCGAGGCAGAGCTGTGCCTGCCCATCGGTGGCCCGTCCAGGCCGGACGCCAGAGAAGGCCCGCGCGGCGCAGCGACAGCTCAGGAATTCCATGTCGGTTCGCGAGGAGATGTACGAGATGAACGGCTTCCGGTGGGGCGACGGGTTGGCACAGGATCTCCGGTACGTGCGTCGACAGCTTCGACATAGCCCGGGGTTCGGCATCGTGACGGTGCTGATGATGGCCCTTGGCATTGGCGCCACGACCGTCCTGTTCAGCCTGACGTACGGCGTGCTGCTCAAGCCGCTTCCGTGGTCGGAGCCCGACCGGATCGTCCGTCTGCAGGAAACCCGCGGCGGCAGGCCGGGTCACGTCCCATGGACGATCAGCAATACGACCTATCACGCCTGGCGCGAGCAGCCCGCCACTGTCCGGGAGATCGGCGGCTGGATGCGCAGCCAGTTGATGACGATGGCGGTTGGAGCCGGAGACGTCGAACGGCTGTCAGTTGGCAGGGTGACGCCCAGCCTGTTCCGGGTATTACGAGCGCAGCCGAAAGCCGGCCGATTGCTTGTCGATGACGACGCAACGGCACGCGACGGTGCGGGAGTCGTTGTGCTCGGATTTGGGCTCTGGCAACGCCGCTTTGCCGGCGATCCTGATGTGATCGGCCGGAGCTTGCGACTCGACGATCGCCTGTTCACCATCGTCGGTGTCATGCGGGAGGACTTCGCCGTCCC
>JBOGIN010000838.1:0-5379 GCA_050742275.1 Vicinamibacteraceae bacterium | reverse complement strand
CAGCAGTCCGAACGAACGCCTTCGATCGCTGGCGCTGCAAACGGAGATACCGGGAGAAGCACAGATAGGTCAGTGGGTCCCACCCGTGCGGTCCACCTTTGCGAGAGGCGCTCGTCGCGTCCTCGGTGAGAAACCCGCGCACCGCGACGTCGTTACCCGCAACCGCCGCTGCGTAGACGTTCGCGGCCGTGACGGACGGGTGCGCCGCACGGAGCCGCTCCGCCTCGTCCAAGGTGCCCGAGGCGTGGGCGTCGAACGGCACTGACGCGGCACGTATGAAGGCGTCTGCTGCACTGGCCATCGCTGGCACACATTGTACCAAGCACAAATGCTGAATTCGCAACACGGCGCGCCTCTGCAACGCGAAGGTTGACGAGCCGCAAAGAGATCAGCCTCGCAGCAGCCCCTGGAGCGCACGAGATCACAGCGCCTCGCGGAACTCGTCCAGCAGGCGGCGAACCTTCTGCCGGGGATCGCCCTCGCCGAGGGTCTCCAGCGGCACGAAGCCGCGATAGTTCGACTCGCGCAGGATTCGTACGATCGTCGCGAGGTTGGTCTTCTCCGCGCGCCCGCGGGGGTAGACGAGCTCTTTAATCTGCCATGTGTAGGCGAACGGCGCCAGTCGTGCGATCTCCTCGTACGGGTCGCCGGTGCGGAGACTGCCGATATCGACGTTCAGGCCCAGCCACTCCGACGGGATGCGCCGCCGGACCTCGAGGACCTCGGCGGCCGTTCGCAGCGTGTCCTGGTGGTTCTGCACGACGATCGCCACGCCATGTCGAGCCCCGACGGCCGTGGCCGTTTCGAGCGCCGCGATGACGCGCTCGCGTGCGTTGGTCCACGTCGTCCCGGGCGCCCCGTGCCCGGCGAAGACCCGTAGCATTGGCGCGCCCAGCTTCGCGGCCACCCCCACCCACCGCTCCGTCAGCGCCAGGTCGGAGGCACGATCGTCGTCTCGAGGCACGGCGAAATCCGTGCGGATGCCGGTGCCGCTGATGTCGAGGCCAAGGCGGAAGGCGCGATGCTTGATCCGGTGGATCGCCTCGTCTGAGGGTGGCGTCGGATAGCCGGCAAAGTAGTAGCCGGTGGGATCGACCGCGGCGAACCCGATCGACGCGCAGTACTCCATCACCTCCGGCAGCACCATCGCACCCGTCGTGAGCGCCTGGTTGAACGAATACAGATTGCAGCTCACGATCAGTCGCGGCGGCAGAGTCTGCTCGCCCCTCGACTTCGCTCGGGACGACCCCGAGCCTGTCGAGGGGTCGCCATCGTCGGTCGGCTGCGTCCTGGCGGAAGGGGTCGCGAGGAGAAGCGTGGGGAGCGGCACGGTGGCTGCGATCTGGGAGCAGAAGTCTCGGCGGGTGACACTCATAGGGACAGCTCCTCGTCTTCGGGGCGCATCGCGGTTTGCCGTGTGCGGCAGACGCCAGTGGCGCGGCGCATCGTAGCACGCGCTCGGCACGAGGACCCCCAAATCTGACCTGGCGAGTTAGGCTATCTGCCGCGATAGCGGAGGAAGACGACGCCGTTGCTGAAGCGGCGCTCGTTCAGCAGCTCGAGATCGACGCGGGTGTCGTGGGGGAGGTACGGCGTGCCACCATCGACGGTGACGGGATTGACGAACAGGTGGTACTCGTCGACCAGTCCGGCTTTGATGGCGTGCGCTGCGAGGTTGGGACCGCCCACGCTGATGTCGCGTTCGGACGCCGCCTTCATCCGCCGGACAGCCTCAGGGTGAAAGACCGTTTCGATCCGTGTCCTGGCGCTGGACGCGGTCGCCAGCGTGGTCGAGTACACGACCTTGTCGGTTGTCCGCCAGATCTCGGCGAAGTCCTTGGTGACGAGCGGCTGGTCGGCGACGTCCAGGCTCTCCCAGGCGACCAGCACCTCGTACATCCGGCGGCCCAAGAGGAAGGTGCCGACCGACCGTGTGAGGTCGTTGATGACGGTGTGCACCTCCTCGTCTGGCACACTCCAGTCGAACTTGCCGGCCCGGTCGGCGATGTAGCCGTCGAGCGACATGATCCCCGAGTAGATCAACTTGGCCATGCTCTTGATTACCTCATGCCGCCGGCAGAATCACAACATCAACCCGACGCGACACAGCAGTCGTTCGGTCCCCGACATCTGCACGTTGTATTCCTTGCCGGTCGCTCCCGACCCATGCGCAAACCGGCTGAACCCGGCATTGGAGGTGAATGATGGCAGATACATTGATTCTCGAAGGGACCACGTCCCTGGAGCTAAGCGCCAAAGGCTCCGGATCGGATGTCCGAAGCTGGGCCAAGGGTCAGGTCGGCAGACGAGGCGCCCAACTGTTCATCAACAACATTGCCGAGCCCGGCAACGTCGACACCATCATCAATCTGCACAACGGCGAGGTCGGGATTGGCACCGCGACTCCCTCCGCGAAGCTGCACGTGGAAACCGGCCGGCCGGGGCCGCTGGTGCTGGTTCGCAATACGTCTGGCAGCGACGGCCTGCGCTCGGAGAGCACCGGCGGCGGACATGGGCTCTCCGGCGCGTCGCTGTCGCATACTGGCACCGAAGGCGCCAGCGAAAGCGGCATCGGCGTGCACGGTTTGAGCAGCCGCGGTCCCGGCGTGCGAGGTGAAAGCAACTCGGGGCCTGGACTCGTGGCGCAGACGATCCAGGGCGCCAACGTGATCGAGGCGTTTCGTATCAATCAGCGCGTCTTCGCCGTCACGCAGACTGGTGCGGTCCTTGCGGACGGACCGTTTACCGGCCCGGCTGATTTCGCCGAGATGCTCCCCCTCGCGGCCGCGGCTGAGTGCGAGCCCGGCGACGTCCTGATGATCGGCCCCGACGGCACCCTGGAGCGCGCGGACAAATGCAACGCCACGAACGTGGCGGGTGTGTACTCCACGCGACCGGGATACCTGGGTGACATCCGGCATCCATCGCTCGATGCCGACGCTGCATCGACAAGTGACGGCCGGTGGGTACCCGTGGCGATGGTGGGCGTGGTGCCCGTGAAGGTCACCGCGGAGGACGGGGCGGTCCGTCCCGGCGACTTGCTGACGGCGTCCTGCGTGCCAGGCCACGCGAGGCGCGCGGAGGCCGTGACGATCGAGGGCGCGGCGTTCTACCGGCCTGGCACGCTGCTCGGCAAGGCGCTGCAGCCGCTCGAATCCGGCACGGGGACAATCAACGTGCTCCTGATGGTGTGAGAGCGCTCGCCGGCAACGTAAGCATCCCGATCGACTGGAGAACTGGTCCTGCCTCATCGCCAAACGGCGAGCGATGCACTGTCGCGCTTGACACGCGCACCGGCGTGCGTCGAGATCAAGTGAGTCGCGCGTCCGTCTGATGGACATCCGTTTCCAGCTCACGCGAGGATCACATGCCGCACGACGAAACCAGCGGAGCTCTCGAAGCTTTTCGGCGATATACACAAGCGTTCCAGGCGCTCGATGCCCGGGCCGTCGCTCAGCACTTTCACGAACCCGCGTTCTTCATTACACCCAAGGACGTTCTGGCACTGCCAACGGTCGAGGCTGTCGAGCAGACGTACGCACGAGTGATGGCGGATATGCCGCCCGACTATGCGCGGACCGAGTTCTCGTCACTCTCCGAGCATCGTTTGAGCGACGATCTAGCGATGGTGCGCGGTGGTGGCGTCTGGAAGAACGCGGCAAACGAGGACCTGATGCCCTTCGGCATGACCTACACGCTGCGTCGCAGCGGCCAGACCTGGCGCATCGTCGTCGCGGCGATTCACGCGCTGTGACCGTGGTCCTGACCGATGACCGCCATGGCAGTTGATGTACGACATTGTGGCATCGTGTCGTGCTGAACAATCGCCATCCACTCGCGGAGCACGCATGCGACACGATCGCGACCGGCTCGCTCAGGCGTCGGCCGTGACTTGCGCGCGTGCGGCGCACGTCGATCCGGCGAAGGCCCTGGCTCGCCCTTCTTCGCGTCGAGCGTCAAGAACCCGTCGCCTTGCGTGTCACTGGTGACATGACCTCCTCGTTCATCGCCACCCGGCGTCGAAGATCAGGAGCCGACCAACGTTAGGGGCGTGAAGTGATGAGCACCAAAGCACTGACTGGGCAACGGATTGCCGAGGCCCGACTCGACGGCTGGACGTTCCTTCTCTCTTACGGCCAGGGCGGGCTGCAGACTCGGATTCGCACCGAGGGCTTCGCTGTTGGGTTGCAGATCGTGAATGCGATCGGGGCGGCGGCGGAGGAGCTGAACCATCATGCCGAGCTCGACCTGCGCTCGTCTCGGGTCGATGTTCGGCTCTCCAGTCGTGAGGGCGGCGGTGTGACCGAGCGCGACGTTCTTCTGGCCCGGCGGATTTCTGACATCGCGGCGGCTGCGGGCGTGGAGGTCGAGTGCCGAAGCGTGTCTCGGGTCGAGCTTGGTCTGGACACTCCTGAGTACGGGAAGATCGCGCCGTTCTGGACGGCTGTGCTGGGCACCGAGCATGTCGTCGGCACCGAGGAATGGGGCGATGTGGGCGATCCGAACCAGGCGCTGCCGATGATCTATTTCCAGCGCTCCGGTGGCGAGGTTTCCCAGCCGCGTTGGCATCCCGACGTCTGGGTGGACCCGGCGCAGGTGCAGCGTCGGATCGACGCGGCTGTGGCGGCTGGCGGGACGCTGGTCAGTGACGATCACGCGCCATCGTTCTGGGTGCTGTCGGACCCAGACGGCAACCAGATCCGCCTGTGTACTTGGCAACCTGGCGACATCGTCCTGTGCGACTCGCAGTATCGACCAGGAGGAATTGACAGCGCTTCTGTATAGGTCACTTATGACCTCCACGACGCAACGTCTTACGACATGCGCGTGAACTGTTTCTGTTCCTGATCTCTACACAAGAGGACGCCAGGTGAAGTGCATCGCGGCTAACGCGCCCTGCAGCAGGAGGCCGATGGCGGCCCACTGCAGGCAGGCTCCGGGGGAGAGCCGCCAGCCGAGGTACAAAAAGACGGGGAACAGCGTCGACACCATGCGGCCAGTGGACATGAAGCCGCCGGCGAAGAGCGGTGGGGCAAGGTTCAGCAGCACGAACACCGCGTATGGAAGACCGATCCGCCGCGCGACGGGCCAACAGCACGCCAACGCGCCGAGTGCAGCCACGGCGTTCAGAAACGCGAACGCCCAGGCACGCGTCAAGTGGTCCAGGCCCTTGGACTGCAGCACCTCGAAAAACCGAGCGGTGCTCTCCTGAATCCCGAGATACTCGCGTCCCCACACCTTTTGCGCCTGGACCCAGACGAACCACTCTCCCGTCAGACCATAGAGCCAGGCAGTATGCGCCAGCATCGCCAGACCGGGCGCTGCCGCCACGAGACCGCCGATCATCAACGTCCCGACGTCCCATCGTCGTCCAGGGGT
>JBOGIN010000837.1:0-2675 GCA_050742275.1 Vicinamibacteraceae bacterium | reverse complement strand
GAGCGATACTGCGTGGTCCTGCAAACGCTTCGTCAGCCGCCGGTCATCGAGGTGTCGCGCCACAGTGCAGCCTCGGAGGCAGAGCCTTGAACCATCGCGGCGTGAGGCACCTCGCAACGGTCGGCCTGCTCACCGCGGTTCCCACGATCGCATGGGCACAGTCAGGGACTCGCCCCCAGGAGCTGACCGTCGTGGAAGAGGTGTTCGAAGCGACGGTCATCGCCATCGTCGACGGCGATACGCTCGTCGTCAACGACGCACGCGGACGGCTCTCGTTGCATCTCGACGGCATCGACGCGCCCGAAATCGATCAAGCGCTTGGACGCGAGGCCAAAGCGCTCCTGGGCCAATTGGCCGCGCGCCAGGTGGCGACGGTCCGGGTGAAAAGCCGTGCGCCAGCCGGCGGTGAGAGCATCGCACGACTCCAGGTGAAAGGGACAGATCTCAGCCTGGCGTTGCTCGAGGCGGGCCTGGCGTGGTACTGCCGCCGCCACACTGGGAATCCAGACATGCAACGCGCCGAGACGGCTGCGAAGCTCGAGAAGAAGGGGCTCTGGCGCGCATCGCGCCCGATGCCCCCGTGGTGGCACCGCGGCGCCGCCAATTGCCGGCAGGACACCCACGTACCGCGATGACGGCCGCCAATCACCGGCGTCCGAATCGCTCCCCGAAGAAGTTCCCTGGCTTCCACGTCGGCGCTTCGGCATCGTTCGCGATGGCAACCGCAATGAGATAGTTCGCCTGTGTGAACGTCTCCAGCGCCGAGCCGTCCATCGGCAATGACAGTTCGTCGCTCGGCTGATGATAGTGGCTGGCCAGAAAGCTCCCGAGTATCTTCCCGCCGTCTTTCTGCGGATCGCTCGAGGTGAACCCCGGCATCAGATAGACCGCGGGCACACCTTGCTTGACGAGCGAGTACTGGTCGCTGCGCACGAACAGGTTCTCGTCCGGCAATGGGTCGGGCGAGAGCGTCAGGCCGGCGCGCTTCACCGCACGCGCAACCACGGTGCCGAGCGATGAGTTCTCCGCGCCGAATGCCACGACGTCCGCAAGGGGCCATTGCAGGACGGGCATGTCCAGGTTGACGTTGGCGACGAGCGCATCGGCCGGCACGGTTGGGTTGCGCGCGAAGTAGTCGGAGCCGAGCAGTCCTTTCTCCTCCGCGGTGACGAACGTGACAAGCACCGATCGGCGCGGCCGCTCCGGAGCCTCGGCAATCGCGCGTGCGACCTCCAACAGAATCCCGGATCCTGCGGCGTTGTCGTAGGCGCCGTTGTAGATGGTGTCGCCCCGCACGGCAGGGCCGATACCCGTGTGATCGAGGTGCGCCGTGAGAACGACGTATGACTTCGCCAGCGCAGGATCGCGTCCGGTGAGCACGCCGACGACGTTGGGGCTCGACTTCTTCTGGTGCGCCGTCGTCCCCTTGATTGTCACGGTGACGGGGAGCTCGAAGCTCTCGGGCTTCCCAGCCTCGCCTGCGGCATACACCTCGTCCAGCGGCGTGGGTGAGTGCGCGAAGAGCTTCGTGGCGCCGCCCGGACCGAGCAGGGCCCCGCCCTGCAGCTCCGGATGCTGATTGGCCGGCTGGCCCGGCGCATCGATCCAGGTCATCAGCGGCTCCGTGGCGATCTGGGCAATACGTTCCCACGAGAACCGCTTGAGATCGGACGGCAGTGCCGCGATGAGCACGCCCACCGCACCGTGGTCCGCGGCGTTCTGCAGCTTGTGATCCAATGATGCGTAGTGGGCTCGCGGCTCGCTGGGAAACTGCGTAGGCGCATTTCTCAGCAACAGGACGATCTTGCCTCGCGCGTCGACCGCCGCGTAGTCGTCGTACTTCAGCTCGGGGGCGGTCACGCCGAACCCGACATACACGAGGGGCGCAGTCACGTCGAACGAGGCACGCAGGTGATTGGGCGCGACGACAGCTTCGGCAGGGAGATCGAAGGCGACAGGCACGCCGCGCTTGGGTGCGAACGTCAGCTCACCTTTCGTCAGCCGGCTCTCGAGCAGCGGAACGGGTTGGAAGAACGTTCCCGAAGCGCCTGCCGGCGCGTACCCGTACGTCTGGAGCACGGCTGCCACATACTTGGCAGTCACATCGTATCCACGCGTCCCAGCCTCGCGGCCCTCTAGCAGGTCGTCTGCGAGGAACTCCATGTGCGCACGCACACGGGCGAAGCCGCCCTTCTCCTCGTCGGACGCGCCGATCGCACGTCCGCTGCCCAGCGCGGGCAGCGCCACACAGACCATTGCGAGTGTCAATGCGCTTCGCCACTTTGATTGCACCTGTCCCCTCCCCGCACGAATGGCGATCGATGGTTCGCTCGCCGTCAATCGACTTCACGAAACCCTTCAGACGTAGCGCCGGGCCTTCAGAGCGTGTGAAGAATTCAAGTAGGGGCCGCCTTTAGGCGGCCCCTAACGGCGCGAGTTCGGGCCCTATCGGCCATGGAGGTCCGCCTAAAGGCGGACCCCACGAATTTACTCACACGCTCTTTAGCCCGCGCGCTACGTGACACGCTGTCTCACCCCTCGTCTGCGCGAACGAAGCGCACGCGGAAGAGACGCGGCCAGAGCTTGCCCGTCATCAGGAACGTCTTGGTCGAGGGATCGTAGGCAATACCGTTGAGGACGTCCGTGCCGCGCCGGGCGTCCTGCGAGAGGAGCCC
>JBOGIN010000836.1:0-2652 GCA_050742275.1 Vicinamibacteraceae bacterium | reverse complement strand
GCTATTCCGCTGTTTCACATGCGGACCATGCAGAGCCGCATCGATGAGTCCACGCGGCAGGAGCGCCTGGTGGCCACGCTTGTGTCGGGATTGAGCATCTTGGGCACGCTCTTGGCCATGATGGGTTTGTACGCGGTAGTCAACTACGGCGTGCGGCGACGGACACGTGAGCTTGCGGTGCGAATCGCACTCGGCGCGCCGCCTGCGGGCGTTGCACTCGCCGTACTGAAACGGACGCTTCTCATCGCGCTCGCCGGAATCCTCGTGGGGCTTCCAGCTGCGCTCCTTGGTATGCGGATCTTCGAAAGCCTCCTGTTTGGCGTCGAGCCCAGCGATCCACCGACCGTGCTCGTCGTGACGGTTCTACTCGTGCTGCTGGCGGTTGCGGCAGGGTACCCGCCTGCGCGGCGCGCCTCACGAATCGATCCGATGGAAGCGCTCCGCGAGGAGTAAGACCAGGATTCAGGATTCAGCTACCACCACGACGCCACGGTTTCATCCCGAGGTCTGAACCGCGCGAAAACGAGAGAGGCAAGGAAGCCAACCGCAAGTCCGAGCCCCGTACGCTTCTACACTGGGCGATCCCGCCAGCGGCGGCAACATCAACCAGCCCGCTGCTGCTGTTACGAGAAGAACGACCAGCCCGTGGGGCGGGCTCATTTGCCGCAGCCTGCGATGGGCTAACCAGCCGATCAGCAACCCCAACCAGAGGCCTGTAAAATCCATGGGGCCCATCATGGGTCCTCCTCTGAGACGAGTGCCGACGAATCCCGTTTCCCGTTTCCGGATTCTTCACCGGAGTCACGTGGTGGACTTGCCTGCCCTGTCGAGGGCCGCACGCGCTTGGCGCAGGCGCCACTCCGCTTCGCGAAACGTCTTGGTGGCCTCGGCCGCCGCGGCGCGCGCCGCTCCGAGCGCGTCCGTGGCCTCGGATGCCTGCTCCAAGGCGGCGTCCAGCGCGCGACGTGCCTCCGCAATGGTGGCATGGCAGTGTCGAACACGCTGATCGGCCGCGGCAGCGCGCTGGCGTGCCCGCGTCTCCTGACGCCCCGCGTCAGCGACAGCCCGTCGATGTTTGGCGGCGTCCGCCTCCGCTGCCTTCACGGCCGCGCGCGCCTCGGCCTGCAACGCCGCCCGACGCTTGCCCGCATCCTGCTGACGTGACGAGGGCGGTGTCCGGCTGGGTTTGGGCTGTCGTTCCTCCCCTGCTGGAACGTGAACCGACGCTCCCAACGTCAGAGACGCCAGCGCAGCAAATCCGGAAGGCTGCAACTCCGTCGTCAGACGGCCCACCGGCGGCCGCTCCGCGCCGCCGCCGTGCGCGGCAATGGCGTCCAGCGTCGTCGCCGCGCGCTGGCGGATGGCCGGCGTGAGGGCGGCGCCCTCGTCGCGGGCGAGCGCGTCCGCACGGTCGAGCAGCGCGTCGACTGCCTGCTGTCGGGCGCGGATCGCTTCCTGGAGGTCCACGGTCTTGCTCCCGGCAAGCCGCTGCTGCTGCGCCTCGCGCAGGCGATCGCCCGCCGCGATCAACCCGTCGAACTCGGATCGCGCCCGCCAATAGAGCTGGTTGACGACCCAAGCGGCAAGACTCGGCTTTGCCAGCTGCTTCACCTGCAACGCCGCCGCCTTGTTGCCCCCGCGCGCCAGGCGGGTTGCCAGGGCATTGCGAACGGCAACGAACTCGCCCAGCGGCACCTGATACAGGTGATCCACCTCCGCGCTCACGTCGACCAGCTCGCGCGTCATGACCACAAGCGGCGCCCCTCGCGACGGAGCCAGGCACGCGCTTCGTGAAGGCCCGGGCACGCGGAGGCGACGTGCCGCCAGAAACGCCGCGAGTGATTCGGCTCGATCAAGTGCATCAGCTCGTGGATGAGCACGTAGTCGCACACGAACGGCGGCATCTGAATCAAACGCCAGTTGAGCGTGATGTGCCCGTTCGCCCCGCACGATCCCCAGCGCGTGCGCTGGTCACGGATGCTCACGCGCCCCACCGACAGACCGTGCACCGCGGCGAGCTCCTGAAGCCGACCCGGCAGCTCGGCAACGGCGAGCGCACGCAAGCCACGACGGACCGCTTCGGAAAGCTCCGCATCGGGCGCTACCTGGAGCTCGACCTCCCCGAGGCGGACGTGAATGCCCGTATCCAATCGCTGGCACGCCACTGGCACGCACACACCGTGCAGCAAGACATGCCCGCCAGCAGGCGAGACGCGATTCGCGGACGCGCGCTCCAGGCAGGCCCGCCGTTCGTGCGCAATCCACGCCGCGTGCCGCTCCGCGAACTGGAGCGCTTCACGTTTCGAGCCCCAACGCGGAATCGTCACGCGCGCCGTGCCGTCCGGATCGACACGCAAGATGTATCGCCGCGCGCGCCGGTTCCGGACCAGCACCACGCGCTCGGCAAACGGCAGACGAAGCTGCGCCATGACTACACTTGATCCTGCAAAACGGAGGCCACGACTTCTTGCAACCGCGCGGCCACGCCGCGCTTCCGCCACGCCTCGAGACTCACGCGCGCCGCTTGCGCCACGTCCTCGTCAAACCTGGCGGCGAGCTGCTCGATTGGATCCTGCTCGAAGAACGACACCATGCTCTCTTCGTTGTGGGCAAACGATCGATTGTCGAAGTTCGCGGTACCGACCGTCGCCC
>JBOGIN010000835.1:0-2194 GCA_050742275.1 Vicinamibacteraceae bacterium | reverse complement strand
AAGCCCCGCCCTACGGCTCGATGCGTTGAGTCCGGCGTTGAGATTAGTGAGGGACGGCTTTCAAGTGCTCGCGCAGCAGGTCACGTCCGAAGTCGCCAGCGAAATCGCGCCAGACGGAGTGGATATGGTTGCCGTCGTTCTGCGTGTTGTCGTATTCAATCAGGAACGTAGGTCCTTGAACGCGGTAGTAGTGCTTCTTCCCACGCTCGATCTCGCCGCTCCAGGCAAACGCAATCTTCTCGAGCCCAGCCTCTTGGAGCCTAGCCATGCGATCCGTGCGGATCTCGTCGGTCATGTGTGACGTGTACGTGTCGATGACCTTCATCAGCAGGTCACGCTGCGCGGGGGTCATTTCGGATGCCGCGACTCCGACGGGGGACAACGGGTCCACCTTGACGGCGTTCTCCGTCACGATTTCTCTGGGGGCGACGTCGGCAATGACGGCTCTTGCACGCTGAGACTGGTCGAGCGCCATCAGGAGCTCACGGGCGCTGTCCTCCTCCTTGGCGAGAACGCGGAGGCCCTTCTTCGGTCCTTCACGGACTTCAGCCGGGTTCGCGCCGAAGAACGAGGGGGAGCTGGCGACGGCCGTGCCGTTGACGATCGTGAAGTGCAGCGAGACGTGGTGTCCTTCGACGCGCCAGCCCCAGGCGCCCTTGGGCGATGGCGTGCCGAACACCGTGAAGAAGTAGAGCTCCGGATCGCGGTTGATTCGGCCACCGCGCTCGATCGCCTTCAGCACGGTCTCGAGGTCTATGACGGCGGTTGCCGTCAGGTACCCGCGGGCGCTGAGACCGGCTTCGAGCAGCGCATGCGCGCGCTTTCGCTGCGGCTCGGTCATTTCCTTGATCGGCAGACCCTGGCGCGGGAACTGCTCGGTGGGGATGTAGTTCCACCGCGTGCGCTCGTCTCCGTCGAAGGGGGACGTCGCCCGCTGGCGCTGTTCGGGCTCGAGATCCTCTAGGAACTCGTTGGCGGCGGTGGCCATGGTCGACGCGACGCGCTGCGACGCCACTATCTGGCCCGCGAGCCAGACCGCGAAGAGCGTTACAACGAGGGCCGCACGAAGGAGCTTCAAGCGATTCATAGCCATGCCTTCCGATTTTCTGCTTCAGTGCGATTCACGGGGCACCGCATGGCCGCGGCAGCCCACCAGGAAGTCGAAGTCCGCGCCTTCGCTGGCTTGTTGGACGTGCTGGACGTACAGCCCTTGATAGCCGCCTCGCATGGCGGGCTCCGGTGGACGCCAGGCCGCGCGGCGCCGCTGCATCTCCTCGTCGGACACCTCGAGGTGGAGACGCCGACCCTCGACGTCGAGCTCGATGACATCGCCGTCACGCACCAATGCGAGCGGACCGCCGATTGCGGCCTCCGGGCAGGCGTGCAGCACGACCGTCCCGTATGCTGTTCCGCTCATGCGTGCATCGGAGATGCGAACCATGTCGGTGACGCCCTGGCTCAGCACCTTGGGTGGAAGCCCGATGTTGCCGACCTCGGGCATGCCCGGATAGCCCCGTGGCCCACAGTTCTTCAGGACGAGCACCGACTCGGCATCGACGTCCAAATCCGCGTCTGCGATACGCGCATTATAGTCTTCGATGCTCTCGAAGACGACGGCGCGGCCGCGATGCCGCATGAGGTGCGGCGACGCCGCGGAGGGCTTGAGCACGGCGCCGTCCGGCGCGAGGTTGCCGCGCAGAATCGCGAGCCCGCCCTGCGCGACGAGCGGCCGGTCGAACGGGCGAATGACCTCGCTGTTCCAGGTCGGCGCCTCCCGGCAATTCTCCCAGATCGTCCGGCCGTTCACGGTGATGGCGTCACGATGGATCAAGCCCTGCTCGGCAAGGGCTCGGACGATCGCTGGTAGGCCGCCCGCGTAGTAGAAGTCTTCCATCAAGTAACGGCCAGAGGGCATCAGATCCAGCAGCGTGGGGACATTTCGACCGAGCTTGTCCCAATCGTCCAGGGTGAGGTCGACGCCGACGCGCCCGGCGATGGCGATTAGGTGAATGACCCCGTTGGTCGAGCCACCCACCGCCCCGCACACGCGAATCGCGTTCTCGAAGGCGTGTCGCGTCAAGAGGCGTGAGAGGCGCAGGTCCTCGCGCACCATCTCGACGATGCGGCGTCCCGACAGGTGCGCGAGCACGGCGCGGCGCGAATCCACGGCAGGAACCGCCGCGCTGTGCGGCAG
>JBOGIN010000834.1:0-7714 GCA_050742275.1 Vicinamibacteraceae bacterium | reverse complement strand
GCCTTTAGGCCGCGCGATCAGTTGTACAACTTCTTGCGCCCCGGTGACGGGATCTCTTCGTCTTCGAGCGTCGGCTGCGTGGCGCGGATGCGGCGGCGCGGCGGCTCCGCTGCCTCGTATTGCCACGCGTCGGACCGGCTGATGCGCTTCTGCGCGTGCAAACCCTCGAGAATGAAATCGACGGCCGCCGCGCGCCGCCCAGGCTCTCCTTGCGCGTCTCCGTCGATCTGGTCGGCGAGCTCGACGAGCCCCTGCAGCTTCCCGGCTTCTTCCAGAAGCTCCGTGGCCGATAACGTGTCACTCAACTGCAGCGTCCCGCCCATGTCGAACCATTCGATGATTGGCTGGAGGTCGGCGCCATTGCCGTAGCCGTCGAAGACCACGCGCACGGCGGCGCGGACGAGATCGCGGCCCACCGTATCGGCACCCCGGAGCTCGCCCTCGTATTCGAGCTCGAGCTTTCCGGTGAGCGCGGGCAGGGCGGCGTAGACGTCCGCCACCCGCGGCACGATCGCCGATTCACCGGACAGGAGCGCGCGCCGCTCCGCGTTGGACACGACGTTCTCGATGCAGGTGATGGGCAGCCGCTGGCTCACGCCTGATCGCTTGTCCACCCGCGAATCCGCGCGCGCCTGGAACGCGATCTCCTCGACGACCTCGCGCACGTAGGCCGGCACATCGACAGGCAATTCTCCGTGGCCGTCTCTTTCCACCCACGCCTCCTGCTGCGTGATGGCCATGGCCGCGTCCCGCGTGCGCGGGTAGTGCGTGCGGATCTCCGAGCCGATGCGGTCTTTGAGCGGTGTGATGATCTTCCCGCGCGCGGTGTAGTCTTCCGGATTGGCGCTGAAGACCATGAGCACGTCGAGCGGCAGCCGCACCGGGTAGCCTTTGATCTGCACGTCGCCCTCTTGCAAGATGTTGAAGAGACTCACCTGGACGCGCCCCGCCATGTCGGGCAGCTCGTTGATGGCGAAGATGCTCCGGTTCGCCCGCGGCAAGAGCCCATAGTGCATCGTCAGCTCGTCGGAGAGCTGCAACCCGGCGCGCGCGGCCTTGATCGGATCGATGTCGCCAATGATGTCCGCAACGGTCACGTCCGGCGTGGCAAGCTTCTCGACGTACCGCGCCTCCCGGGGGAGCCACTCGATCGGCATGCCGTCGCCCTCTTCCTGCACGCGGCGCTTCGCGAAGGCGCTCAACGGCGCGAGCGGATCGTCGTGGATCTCCGACCCGGGGACGATGGGCATCTCGTCGTCGAGCAGCGTGACGAGGGCGCGCAGCAGCCGGCTCTTGGCCTGGCCGCGCAGGCCGAGCAGGACGAAGTCGTGCTGCGACAGCAACGCGTTCACGAGCTGGGGGATGACCGTCTCGTCGTAGCCGATGATGCCTGCAAAGAGCGGCCCCGCCTGCTTCAGGCGGGCGACGAGGTTCTGGCGAATCTCCGCGCGCACCGAGCGGTGCGGGATGCGCCCCGCCGCCACGTCGCGTTTTAGTGCACCGAGCGTCTTTGGACGGGCCATACCGCGATAGTATCACCTTGAGTCGTGAGTTTTGAGTCGTGAGTCTTGAGCTTGCGTCTCGACCCGCGCTGAGACCTCGAACCTTGACCCTCGCCCCTCCCTCGCCCCTCGCCCCTTGCCCCTCGCCCCTCCTCGATCGCGCTCGCCCCACCGTGTTCGCCCACCGCGGTGGTGCGTCGTTGATGCCGGAGAACACGTGCGAGGCGTTTGCCAACGGCGTGGCGCTCGGCGCGGAGGGAGTGGAGCTCGATTGTCGTCTCTCTCGCGATGGGGTCGTCATGGTCCACCACGATGCGACGCTCGATCGCACCACGAGTGGACGCGGCCCGATCTCGGCGCGGACGGCCGACGAGCTCCAGGCTCTCGATGCCGCCTATTGGTTCGCCCCGGACAGGGGCTATCCGTTGCGTGGCCAGGGCATCCGGATTCCGCGGCTCGTGGATGTGCTGCAACAGGCGGCCGACGCCGCGCTAATCATCGAGCTGAAAGGGATCGACCCGATCCTCGGCCGTGCGGCGGTCGACGTCGTGCGGCGCGTCGGCGCGCTCGAGCGGGTTTGTTTTGGCGGCTATTCGCTCGTGACACTGCGTGCGGTGCGGGAAGCGGAGCCCGCAGCCATCACCAGCGCCTGTCGGGAAGAAGTGCGGCTCGCTCTTTACAAGTCGTGGGTGCGCTGGCCCCTTCGAGGCGTTCCCTACCGCGCGCTCCAAGTGCCGGAGCATGGTGGCGGCCTGCGAATCGTGTCGCCTCGATTCCTTCGGGCCGCACGTCGCGCCCGTTTGACGGTCCACGTCTGGACCGTGGACGACGCGCACGACATCGCGCGCATGCTCGATTGGGGTGCGGACGGTATCATCAGCGATCGTCCAGACGAGGCGGTATCCGCGGTCCAGCGTTGGACCGCGTCGGCGGAGGCGCTCAATACAGAACGACGTGGAGCTCGCCCGGGCCGTGAACACCGCGGCTGAGTGTCATCTCGATATCAGCGGTGCGGCTCGGCCCGGTGATGATGACGAGATTGCTCACGCGCTCGACCGTCGAGGCCTCCTCGGCCAACCAGGCGGTCAGGGTAGGCCAGAGCCCTGCGCGTGACAGGAGCGCAACGTGCACCGGCGGCAGCAGCGACGCCAGGCGCGGGCGGCCCGGGCCGCTCGTCAACACGATGGACCCCGTGTCCGCCAGGCCCGCGTCGGCGCCCGTCAAGCCAAGCTCCGCTCGTTCGAGCTCGGCGAGCGCGGCGGCTCGCGCCTTGGGCTCGGATGGCAGGGGGCCGGTCATCATCTGAAGACCGTCGCTTTCGAGATCAGCCAGGATGCCGGACACACACAACTGTTGCGCGTCCCACGTGAGCACGCGGCTGGCGCGCTGATTCCGGGCAATCTCACGAACGCGGCGTCGCGCCGCCTCGACGCCGGATACCTCGTGGAGGACGCCGGCAAGCGCTTCGAGCTCCCGGCGAAACGACGCCACCAACTCCTCGGGGGCGGCCACGGGTCGTCCCATGCCTTGAGACACGGGAGCGGACGAAGAACCGGGAGACGAGCCAGGCAGCAGCGCGCGCCCAACGGCCCGGCCAACCGTGCTTCGCATGCGGGCGAGTTGATCTGGCGTCATATCGTGAATTCTGAACTCCGTAGAGCCCGCCGTGCGCGGCCCAACACGCGCGGCCTGAGGCCGCGCGCTACGTACGGGACCGGTTAACCTCGTCTCCTCCACTGGTCCTGGAACGTCCGCGGCGCCATGGCCGGGAGCTCGCGGAATCTCGTCCATCCCGCCAGTGGCCCTGGGAGCTTCGAGATCCGGCCATCCCGCGCAGCCAGGCTCATCGCTCGCGCGGTCCAGCGGCCGGCGAGGCGGAACAGCGTCGGTCGAACGGCGGCAAAGCGAAACGCTCGCAAACCCGCGCGCGCCCACCATGGTCCATCGCCTTGGGCTGCCGACCTCGCACGCAACGCCAGCAGCATGCGCGGAATGTCGATTCGGACGGGACAGACCTCGCGGCACGCGCCACACAGGCTGCTGGCCTGCGGGAGATCGCTCCAGCCGGCCAGGCCGTGTATTGCGGGTGTGAACACGGCGCCAACCGGTCCAGGATAGACACTGCCGTACGCATGGCCGCCAATCTGCCGATACACAGGGCAGGCGTTCAAGCATGCGCCGCAGCGGATGCAATACAGGATCTCGGCCAGCTCGCTCCCCAGCACCCGGGTCCGGCCGTTGTCCACGAGCACCACGTGGAGCTCATCAGGACCGTCTTCTTCAGCACTGGCTTCGGTCGCCAGGCCCTTCCGGCGCGGACCGGTGAGGAGATTCGTGTAGGCGGTCAGTTTCTGCCCCGTCGAGCTCCGCGCGAGCAACTGCAGCATGATGCCGAGGTCGCGCATCTCCGGCACGATACGCTCGATGCCCATGAACGCGACGTGAATCCGTGGCACCGTCGTGGTGAGGCGCCCATTTCCCTCGTTGGTGCAGATACATAGCGTTCCGGTCTCCGCGACACCGAAGTTCACGCCGCTCACGCCCATATCGGCCGTCAGGAAGTCCTGACGCAGCGTCCGGCGGGCGAACGCGGTCATGCTCGGGATGTCGGCCACGTCGGCGTCGGTGGCGCCGAGCTCTCGCTTGAACGTGCGGGCGATATCCTCGCGCGTCTTGTGGATGATGGGGGCGACGATGTGTGAGGGGTGATCGTGATCGAGCTGGATGACGTACTCGCCAAGATCGGTCTCGACCACGCGGAGGCCCGCGGCTTCGATTGCCGCGTTCAGCTCCAGCTCCTCGGTGACCATCGACTTGGACTTCACAATCGACTTGACGCCACGCGCCCGCGCGAGCTCCACGAGGTAGCGCACGGCCTGACCCGCGTCCGCAGCCCAAACGGCCGTCCCACCATGGCGTTCGACCTGCTCGACGAAGCGCGTGAGGTGCTCGTCCAGGCGGCCCAGCGCACGTGCGCGAATGCCGCGCGCCTCATCGCGCAGCCGCTCGGCGTCCGGGAGCGCAGCCAGGGCAGCCACGCGTCCCTCTACCTTGCGCACGGTGGCGCGCGCGATGGCGCCGCGGAGCTGCTGGTTGCCGAGCGCCTCCTCGACACGGCGATGGAACGGTAACGGGCTCGTCATTGGCTTGTGAGCAGCTCCGCCAGGTGGCGCACGCGCACGCGGCTGCCACGCCGTTCGAGGCCGCCTTGCATGTGCATGCCACAGCTCACATCGGTGACCACGACGGTGTCGGCACGGCTCTCCTCGATGGCGTCGAGCTTGGACGCGAGCATCGCGCCGGAAATGTCGGCCATCTTCACGGCGAACAGGCCACCGAACCCGCAGCACACGTCGGCGTCGCGCAGCGGGCATCGCTCGATGCCGTGCACCTCCTCCAGCAGCGCCCGTGGCTGACGGTCGACCCCGAGGGCGCGCAGGCCATGGCAGGCTGCGTGGTAGGTGACGCGGCCGGTGCCCGAGGCGCCGACATCCGTGACGCCGAGCACGTCGACGAGGAACTGCGAGAACTCATAGGTCCGCGACGCCACGTCATGAGCTTTCTTCGCATAGGCCGGCTCGGCGGCCAACAGGGTCTCGTAGTGATGGAGCACCATGTCGGCGCAGGACCCGGACGGCACGACAACCGGTCGCTCGTCTACCGACAACACATCGAGCGTGTGTCGGGCCATCGCCCGGGCGTCGTCCCAACAGCCCGCATTGAAGGCTGGCTGACCGCAACATGTCTGTCCGGCCGGGCATGTCACCGACAGGCCGTGTCGCTCGAGCACTTCGACCGCCGCGAATCCGGTCTGCGGGAAGAAGTGGTCGATGAGGCAGGTCACGAGGAGTTGAACAGAGCGCGGACTCACGCGACTAGGGTATAACAAGGCGCATGCCTTCTGCCGATTCCACACCGTTCCGCTGGGGCATTCTCGGCACGGCGCGCATCGTCCGCCGGCTGGTGGAGCCGCTCCGTAGCCGAGGGCATCTGCTCGTGGCGGTTGCCAGTCGTGACCGGGGTCGTGCCGAGGCGTTCGCGCGCGAGTGGGAGATCCCGCGAGCCCACGGTGACTACGAGGACCTGTTGGCGGCTCCGGACATCGACGCCGTCTACATCCCGTTGCCGAACTCGCTGCACGCCGAGTGGACGATCAAGGCGGCCGCGGCGAAGAAGCACATCCTGTGTGAGAAGCCGCTTGCGCTCACGGTGGGCGATGTGGACGCCATGGAGGAGGCAGCCGCTCGTCACGGCGTCGTTCTGGCGGAGGCGTTCATGTATCGCCATCATCCCGTGACCCTGGAAGCACGTCGGCTCGTTCTCGAGGGAGCCGTGGGCCACGTGCGCCACATGCGCGGCGCCTTCACGTTCCTGCTGACGGGTGATCGCAACGTCCGCCTCGATCCGCAGCTTGGCGGCGGCGGCTTGTGGGACATTGGTTGTTACCCGGTGAGCTGGATGCGTTACGTGCTGGGCGCGGAGCCCCTCGAAGCGAGCGCGACGACGATCACCGGACCGACGGGCGTCGACATCGCCGCGGCCGCCACCCTGCGCTTCCCAGGCGACATCGTCGGTCAGTTCGACTGCGGCTTTACCGCGCCATTCCGCACCGAGATGCAGGTCGTCGGCTCGGAGGGCGTGCTCGACGTGCCGCATCCCTTCAAGCCGGGCCTCACAGAGGTCATCGTCCTCAGTCGCGGCGACGAGACGACCGAGATTCCCGTCGAGTGCGGCCCACTCTACCAGCTGCAAGTGGACGACTTGCGGAACGCCGCCCGTGAAGGTGCGCCAGCGCGCGTCTTGCCCTCCGAGAGCCGGGGAAACGTCGCGACGATCGTGGCGCTCTACGAGTCGGCACGAGCTGGTCGGACGATCAGGATTCAGGAAACAGGAAACCGGAAACAGGAAACAGGAAACAGGGACGAGGGTAGGTCGTGAGCTCTGAGCTGAAGCGCAAGCGTGCCGATTCGCGGCCTCCAAATGCGACCCCTGACGTCCGAATCCAGCACCCTGTTTCCCGTTTCCCGTTTCCTGATTCCCGATCCCCGAATCCCGATTCCCGAGAGTTTCTCTCTGGCGTGGTGGAGCGTCTGACGTTTCACAGTCCCGAGACGGGCTTCTGTGTCGTGCGTCTGCAGGTGCGCGGACGCCGTGACCTTGCCACGCTCGTCGGCTGTGCCGCCAGCATCTCTCCTGGCGAGCAGGTGCAGGCCACCGGGGGGTGGGTGAACGATCGCGCGCATGGCCTGCAGTTCAGGGCGGATTGGATCCGTGTCGCGCCGCCGGACTCGGCCGAGGCGATCGAGCGTTATCTGGGCTCGGGGCTGATCAAGGGCATCGGCCGTCACTATGCCAAGCAGCTCGTCGCGGCGTTCGGGGCCGAGGTCTTCGACGTCATCGAGCGCGAGCCAGATCGCCTCCGCGACGTGCCTGGCGTCGGCCCGGTCCGCGCGTCGAGCATTGCTGCCGGCTGGCGGGAGCAGCGCGCGATTCGCGACATCATGCTGTTCTTGCACCAGCACGGCGTCAGCACCGCGCGTGCCGTGCGCATCTTCAAGACCTACGGTATCGATGCGGTCAAGACGATCTCGGAGAACCCTTATCGGCTCGCCCGTGACATCCGGGGCATAGGGTTCCTGAGCGCCGATCGGATTGCCGAGCGTCTCGGCATCGAGAAGACAGCCACGATCCGTGTGCGTGCCGGGCTTGGCTACCGGCTCGCCCAGGCGCTCGACGAGGGACATTGCGGGTTGCCCCGCGATGTGCTGCTCGCCGAGAGCGCGCGACAGCTCGGCGTGTCGTCCGAGATCGTAGGCGTTGCCCTCGAGGCGGAGCTGGCCGATAGCGGGCTCGTTGCCGACACGGTGGACGGCCAACCGTGTATCTTCCTTGCCGGGCTGCACGCGGCGGAGCGGCAGCTCGCGCATCGGCTCCGCATGCTTGCGCGGGGCGCGACGCCGTGGCCGGCGATCGACACCGATCGTGCACGCGCATGGGTCGAGGCACGGCTGCAGCTGACGCTTTCGGAGCGTCAGACGGAAGCCTTCGACGCCGCGGTTCGTACCAAGGTCCTGATCATCACGGGTGGGCCCGGCGTCGGCAAGACGACGTTGCTGCGGGCAATCGTCGCGGTGCTCGGCGCCAAGGGGGTCAAACCGGCGCTCGCCGCCCCCACGGGACGCGCGGCGAAGCGGTTGTCGGAAGCCACGGGC
>JBOGIN010000833.1:0-3392 GCA_050742275.1 Vicinamibacteraceae bacterium | reverse complement strand
GCCTTTAGGCGGCCCCTAACGGTGCGAGTTCGGGCCCTATCGACCATGTAGGTCCGCCTAAAGGCGGACCCCACGAATTTATTCACACGCTCTGAAGGCCGCGCACTACGTAGCAGGGAATGCAGGCTTTCCTTTGACCGCGTTCCAGGCGGCGTCCATCTCGTCGAGCGTGGCCTCGTCCAGCGTCTTGCCGTCCTGCGCGAGCGCCCGCTGCATGGCTTCGAAGCGCCGCGTGAATTTCTCATTCGCAGCGCGGAGGGCCGCTTCCGGCTCGACGCCGAGCTTGCGGGCGAGGTTGACGACGGCGAACAGGAGATCGCCGACCTCTTCGACGATCTGCGGCGTGTCGCCGTGCGCGGCAGCTTCGTCGAGCTCGGACATTTCTTCGTGCACCTTCGTGACGACTGCCGCAGGATCCGGCCAGTCGAAGCCCACTGTCGCGGCCCGGGCGCTCAACCGGTACGCCCGCAGCAGAGCGGGCAGCGCACGTGGAACGCCATCGATCACGCTACGGCGTGCTCGTCCCGTCTGATCGCGCTCGTGCGCTTTGATCTCCTCCCAGCGCACCTTCACGTCATCTGCCGTCGTGATACGCGCCGCCGCGTCGTCCGTCTCACGCGCGAACACGTGGGGATGCCGGCGTATCAGCTTGTGGCCGGCATCCTCGAGCGCATCCGCCAGCGTGAAGGCGCCCGCCTCGGCGCAGAGCTGCGCGAGAAAGACACCTTCGAAGACGAGGTCGCCAATCTCGCCGCGGAGCTCGCCCAAGTCGTTCTGCTCGATTGCCTCGACGACCTCGTAGGCTTCTTCGAGGACGTAGGGCGCGAGCGTCGCGAGTGTCTGCTCGCGATCCCACGGGCAGCCGGTGGGCGACCGCAGGCGCGCCATGATAGCGGCCAGCCGCTGAAGCGCGGCACCGGCGCGACGGTGATCGGGAAGCGGAGTCTCGAGCGTGGAATCGGCCATGGTGTGAATCGGTGCTCGGCCCTATGCTAGCATTCTCGAATGGCGGAAGCGCCGCCCTCGACCGTCACCTTCACGGCGTTCGTGCTGTCGCTGGCGCAGGCCGCGGCGGTGCACGTTGGAGACCGGCCGGATCCCTCCTCCGGTCAAAAGACCACCGATCTCGATGCGGCACGTCAGATGATCGACACCCTGGCCATGATCGAAGAAAAGACCCGCGGCAACTTGACGATTCAGGAACGCCAACTCATCGAACAGCTCCTCTACGAGCTGCGGATGAAGTACGTCGAGATGACTCAACCAAAGACCAGAAGCTAGGCAAGGCGTGAGACCTTGGCCTTCGACCCTTGCACCGTTGAAGCTCGTCCCTCGCCCCTGGGCCCTCGCACCTTCTTATGCGTGTTCTCTTTCTCGGCACGGGCACCTCGCATGGAGTTCCGGTCATCGGCTGCCGCTGCGACGTGTGTCAATCCGACGACCCGCGCGACAAGCGGTGGCGGACGTCCATTCTGGTGACCCAAGACGATGGCCTGCAGGTGTTGGTGGACACGTCGATCGATCTGCGCGCCCAAGCGCTGCACTACGGCGTCACGCGCGTCGACGGCATCGTCTTCACGCACAGCCATGCCGATCACGTGTTTGGCTTGGACGAGTGCCGGCGGTTCAACGTGATCAACGGCGCCGCGCTTCCCCTCTACGCGGATGAGCCAACGATGCGCGACCTGCGACGGATCTTCGCGTACGCGTTCGATGCGCCGCCGGAGCTGGCCGGAGGGGTGCCGTCACTCGCGCCGCAGACGATCGAGGGGCCGTTCATGGTTGGGTCGACGCGCTGGACCCCGATCCCCATCTTCCACGGCCGGCGGCTCATTCTCGGCTTTCGAATCGGGCAGTTCGCCTACCTCACCGACTGCAGCGCGGTTCCCGATCAGTCCTGGCCGTTGCTCGAGGGGGTCGACATGCTCGTGCTCGACGCGCTCCGCGATCGGCCGCATCCGACGCATTTCTCGGTCGGCGAGGCGGTAGAGACGGCGCAGCGCGTGGGCGCCTCCAGCACGCTGTTCGTCCACATGGCGCACGAGATCGGCCATGCGGCCACCTGTGCGCGGCTGCCGGCCGGGATCCAGCTGGCATATGATGGCCTGGTCATCGACGTGCCACCAGCCACCCTTCAATCGGCATGACGACGGAACAGACAGCGGGTCGGGTGAGCCTGGACATCCGTTACTTTCCCGACGATCCTGCCCCCCTCGCGTGGCCATATCCCGTGGTTGCCCTGGGCAACTTCGACGGTTTCCACCGCGGACATCAGAAGATCATCGATCGCGTCTGCCGGCAGGCGCGCGAGCACGGCGGCACGGCGTTGGTGCTGGCGTTCGAGCCGCATCCACCGCGCGTCGTCCGGCCGGACAAGGCGCCGCCATTGCTGATGACGCGTGCGCAGCGGCTCGAGGCGATTGCCCGCGCCGGCATCGAAGGCGTGGTCATCGTGCGCTTCACACCGGAGCTCTCGCGCTGGGAGCCGGAGCACTTCGTGCACGAGGTGTTGGTCGACTGGCTGCGCGCCGCGGAAGTCTGGGTGGGTGGCAACTTTCTCTTTGGACGCGACCGATCCGGCAACTTCTCGCTCCTCCGGGTGCTCGGTCACGACCATGGTTTCAAGGTCGACAAGATCGATCCGGTCCGCTACAAGGACTTCATCGTGAGCAGCACGCGCATCCGGCGTCTCGTCTCCGAGGGGCGGGTCGACGAGGCGGGGGCGCTGTTGGGCCATCATTACTACGTCGACGGCCTGGTGGTCGGCGGCGCGGGGCGCGGGCGGCACTTGGGGTTCCCGACGGCCAACCTGCAGACCGAGAACGAGCTGCTGCCGCCGTACGGCGTGTATGCGACGACCGTGACAATTGACTCGGCCATCCACGCCTCGGTCACGAACATAGGTCTGCGCCCCACCTTCGGCGATGTGGCCACTCCCGTTGTCGAGACGCATCTCCTCGATTTCGATCGGGATCTCTCCGGCGCGCGTGTTCGCCTCGCCTTCGTGCAGCGCATGCGGCCCGAGAAGGCGTTTGCCAGCGTGGACGCGCTGCGCGCGCAGGTGGCGGCCGACTGCGCAGAGGCGCGCGTCCTTTTCGGCCGGATTTCGCTATAGAATGCTTCCAGTCATGGCGGAGCCCACGACAGCCGCGCCGTCTAGGCGTGGCGTGTCAGTCACGTTGAGCGTTTCTGCGGACCGGCGGCACCTCGGGCTCTTGCGTGCTATGACGATGCGACTGGCCACCTACGCGGGTGCGCAGGAGCCGGAGGCCGACCGGCTGGGTGATGCCGTCGATCGTGCGGTCGGCTGGCTGCTGCCGTATCTCGAGGAAGAGCCAGTTGGCACCGCCATCGAGGTCCAGTATGCAAGCACCCGCGAGGACGTCTCGGCG
>JBOGIN010000832.1:0-7883 GCA_050742275.1 Vicinamibacteraceae bacterium | reverse complement strand
GCCTTCAGGCCGCGCGACGAGGGGCCCGAAGGCCCGTCGCCCCGTACTCTGTGGTTAGAATTCGATTCGTGCCTTGAGCTGCACCACACGCGGCGTGTTGACCTGCCGGCCGACGCGGCCAAAGCTTTCGTTGGTGATGTCCGTCTCGATGTCGCCAAACACTACGTTGTTGAAGAGATTGAAGACTTCCGCGCCGATCACGAGCTTCGCCGACCCACCGATCCGGAAGTCGCGGCGCACGCTCAGATCCTGATTGTAGAAGCTGGGGTTTCTGAGACCGTGCGCGAGCGTGCGTGGCGTATTGCCGTACGCAAAAGGCGCTGGTGAAACGAACGCCTCACGGTCGATGTACGAGGGCGGATTGGCCCCGAGAACATCGCCATCGCCGTAGTCGCCGTTGATCCGCACGGGCCCGGAGAAGCTCGGATTGAAATCCGCGTAGCAGGTGCCTGCGCTCGGCAGGTTGCATGCGGCCCCAATCGGCCCGAGCGGACGACCCGATCGAAACTGGGTAATGCCGGAGACCTGCCAGCCCCCCGCGATTGTCCGCACCAGCCGGTTGCCGCTGCCCGGCTGCCCTTCCCCGCCAAACGGGAGATCGTAAACCAGGATCACGTTGAGGATGTGCGGCTGATCGTTCCCGCCGACGGCCCAGTCGGGCTGGCGGTTGTAGCCGTCGCGCACGCTCAGGTCGTCCTCGGTTCGGCTGAGCGTGTAGTTGACGCGCAGGGTCAGCCCATGGAACTGGCGCTGGTCGAGCGTGACTTGCAGTGAATGATAGTTGGAACGGGCAACGTTGCCGTACACGTCGTTCACGCTGCTGTACTGCGGGAAGGGCCGAAGCATCTGCGCGATGGTGCCGGAGAAGTCGCCGTAGGGCAGGCTGATGTCCGGCACGATCTCCCTTGCGGTCGAGACGTTCTCGGGGGTCGCCGGCTCGGTGAGCAGGTTGCCCAAGACCAAGAATCTCGGGTCGAGCTGATTCGAAAAGAAGCCTCGCTTCGTGCCGTCCAGGAAGTCGCCCTTGCTGGCAGCATACGCCGCACCCACCGTGAGCGTGTCGGTCAAGGCGTACTGAACGCCGGCGTTCCAGTTCTGATAGCGCGGTGGCCGGCCGCCAATCTCTGGATCGCCATAGGTGACTCCGCCGCCCGTCGGCTCGCCGGTCCTGAATCCCGCGTTCAAAGTCGGATCGAAGAACGGCGGTGGTGGGTACGCCGGCACACCATCGTTCCAGTTGTAGGCTGGCGAGAAGTCGTCCGGGCTCGGAAACGTGGGGCTGGCTGAAAAGCCCAGCATCCCGGTCCCGTTCCTCCCGCCGCCGCGACCGCCGACGGCGCCACGCCGCGTGTACATGATGCCGTAGCTCCCGCGCAGCACGAGCCGGTCGCTCACGCTGTACGCCGCACCCAGTCGGGGACCGAGGTTGCCATAGTAGGTCTCGATCGGCGTCCGGCACTCACAACTGTTCTCACCGACGCCGGCAAACTGCACGGCGCCCGCGCGGCCGCCCGCTGCAGGATTCGGCAGCGCGGCGTTCATGAACGACCAGCGGTCGAACGACTCGGTGTACGGCTTCATGATGTCGTAGCGCAGGCCGAGGTTCAGCGTGAGGCGCGGCATCACGCGGAAGTCGTCCTGCGCCCAGAACGCATACGTGTAGAACCGGCCGCTCGTCGCAACCTCTGAATCCTCGATGACCGTGGTCGTGCTCAACTCGCCCAAGAGAAAGCTCGCGTAGGCGTTGCCCGTATCGGCGAGCAGCGTGCCGTCCGGGCCGAATCCCGCCGTCTGCCTGTTGCCGAAGCCGAAGGTGGCCATGCTGCCGTAGGCGCGCTCGCGCTCGTTGGCATCGAGCCGCTGCGCCTGGAAGCCGAACGTGATCGAGTGCCGCCCGCGAATCCATTGGAGGTTGTCCTGCAGCGTGAAGTTGTTCAAGTACTCCGTGAACGCCCGCGCGTCGGTCCCGCGCCAACTGGTTGGTGTATTCGGACCGGCAAACGCAATCTCCGGAAACGAGGAATCGGCCTCTCCCGCTGGTAGACCGGTCAGACCCGCCATCTGCGGATGCCGCCCCTCCACCGTGGGATTGGTAATCGGCACCGCGAGACGCGAGAAGCCGATGCTCAGTTGATTCAGCCACCGCGGCCCCATCACGTAGGTGTGCTTCGCTTGCGCGGTCGTTGGGACTTCTTCGACGAGACGTGTCTCGGTGTACGGCAGCGGCAGCGCCGTCTCCGGATCGGAGCCACCCCGAAACTCCGTCGCTTGACGCCGCTCGCCGTGGGCGAAGAGGACGGAGACGCGATGGTCGTCGGAGAGGTTCAAGTCGATCTTGGAGGTCACGTTGTCGTTGTTGAACCCAATGGGCAACGAACCGCCCAGGAAGTTGTTCTGCAGGCCGCCGTTCGACGCCGCCGGAAGGAACGACTGGAAGTACTCCGAGATCGGCGAGATGCGTTCCCGCGGAATGATGTTGCCGGGAAACGGATCGCGAACGAAGCCGGTGCCGTTGGGGTTGGGACGCGTCGTGGCGGGATCGTAGATTGGAACGGGCAGCCCGCTGAAGTCGCCACGTCGCTGCGCGTCGGTCGGGATCGATGCGAGCTGCGACGGCGTGTCTCGTCGATCGCGGTAACCGTCGTACGCCACGAAGAAGAACGTGCGATTCCGTCGTATCGGCCCACCGAGCGTGAACCCGTACTCGTGCTGATTGTCCTCTGGCTTCGCCTCCGCGAAGAACTCCCTGGTGTCGAGTGCCTTGTCGCGAAAGTACTCGAACAGGCTTCCGCGAAACTGGTTGGTCCCCGACTTGATCACGTAGTTCGATGCGCCCTGGCTGTTGTACATGACGGCAGTGCCGCTGGTCTCCACCTGGAACTGATCGACCGCCTCTACCGACACGCCGTAGGAGAGATTGCGTCCCTCACCTTGCACTACCGAATTGGTGATCGGCACACCGTCGATGTACGTGTCGTTCGAAAAATCCTGGCCGCCCATCACGTTGCCCCATCGGCCGACGGACTGCACGCCTGGCATCAAGAACATGAAGTCCGTTGGATTGCGTGGACCTCCCGTGTTCATGACTAGCGGGAGCGCGGTGTAGACGTCGTTCCGAATCGTCTGCCCCAGGCGTGCATCACCCGTGCCGAGCGATGGTGGTGTGGCCGACACGGTGATCTCCTGTGACACACCAGCCACTTCCAGCGACACGTTCACGCCAACGACGGCGAGCGCATCGACGATGACACGCTCCCGCACGAACGGCTGGAAGCCGTCGAGCGTGACCGCCAGCCGATACTCGCCAGGCGGGAGTGGGGAAATGACGTACACGCCCGCCGCCGTCGTCTGACGCGTGGTCTCTACGCCGGTCGCCATGTTGGTTGCGGTGGCGGCCGCGCCCGGAAGAGCAGCTCCCGAGCGATCGAGCACCGTTCCTTGAATCGACCCGCTGCCGCCAATCTGCGCCGGCGCCTCGACGGCAGACGCACACACGAGCGCTAGGGCAGAGGCCAAGACCTCCAGCCTGACCGATCTCATCGTGACCTCCCTCGGCTAGTCAACGTGCCGTGGCGCGGTGGGGGCTCGGACTGGTTCGTTCTGGCAACATTCTACGGGAGCTGCACGCGAACGCCGAGCCATCGTTCGTCGGTGACCTGCGCCCGCCGTTCCGTCGATGGGCGCCACGGTGCCCCGCAGCAGCCACCCCGCGAGTGTGCCGCACCAGAGAATCATCAGACGAGGGACTCCGCCGCTCGAGCGCATCGATGGAGGAGGTCGCCTGGTGGCGTGGGACCATTATAGGGTCGCGATCACTCATGGTATCGTCTGACGGATTCGTGAGATCACGACTCCTCCCATCGTTCCTCCTGATCGTCGGCGCGATCGGCACCGGCGCAACGCTCTTCTGGCTCGTCACCTCGGGCAGCGGGCGCTTCGTGGCTGGACGAGGCGGCTCGCTCGTGCTGTCGTTCGTCCTCACCGCCGCGCTCACCACGATCAACTTGGCGCTCCGGTGGAGCCGCTGGCACTTCCTCGTACGGCGGTTCGACGTGCGTGTCCAGACACGCGACAGCCTGAGACTGTACTTCGCCACGCTGCCGGCGATTGCCACGCCGTTCTATCTCGGCGAGCTGGTGCGGGCGCCGCTGCTGAGCGCGCGCCTTCCCGCCGCGACGCCGAGCGTCTATATCGTCTGGCTGGTCGAGCGCTTGACCGACGCGACGGTGCTCTTCTTACTGTTGTTCGCGTCACGCGGGAAGCTGCCCGCGCTGGCGGTCACCGCGGCGACATGGGCGCTGCTCCTCCTGCTGCTCCGCCGAATCACGCCGGCAGCGCCAGCCCGACAGATGACACGGCCGGCGGTCCTTGCCGTCCTGCTCGGGAGCTCGCTGGTGGCCTGGGTGCTGCCGATTCTCGCCTTGCAGGCGACGATACGGCTGCTCGGGGAGCCCAGCACGTTTCTGACCGCCGCGAACGCAGTCAGCTCCGGCACGCTGTTGGGAGGCATTGCGGGCATCCCGCTCGGCACCGGCATCACGGGATCGACCGCCATCGTGACCCTCGAAGCGGCGCGGGTGGCCTCGGACGTTGCCGTGGCGTCGGTCTTCGTCTTTCGCGCGGGAACGGCCTGGTATGCCGTCGGCCTGGGCTGTCTAACGCTGCTGCTCGCCCGCCGCGCCCTCGCGAGGCTGGTACGCCCGGCATTCGCACCGGCACATTTCGACACGATTGCCACCCGCTATCGCGATCAGATTCCGACGCATATCCGCGACCGCCTGCTCGCGCGGAAGATTCGGGTGATGCAGCCGTGGCTCGACGGCGCGGGCATTCGCCCCGGCGCGCGCCTGCTCGATATGGGGTGCGGCCAGGGCTGGTATGCGTGTGAGCTGGCGCAGCGCGGCTACCTGGTCACGGCGTTCGACGCCTCACGCGACCAGATCGCGCAGGCGCGTGCCTACGCGGCCTCTCTCGGCGTCTCGGTAGACTTCCACGTGATCGACGCGGACGCGCTCCCCTTCTCCGGCAACTCCTTCGACGCGGCGTACGCCGTCAACGTTCTGCACCACATCACCGATCTCGATGCCCGACGGCAAGCCTTGCGCGAGATCGTGCGCGTGCTCGAGCCAGGCGGGCTCTTCTTTCTCCACGAGATCAACACGGAGAACCCGCTCTTCCGCCTCTACATGGGATACGTGTTTCCCCTGCTCTGCGACATAGACGAAGGGACCGAGCGTTGGATCAGGCCCTCCGCGCTGCCCGCGGTCGATGGAGCTCGCTGGGAGCCGGCGATCGACTTCTTCACGTTTCTTCCAGACTTCACGCCGCGACGCCTCCTCGACCTGTGCCGGGGCCTCGAAGCGCGGCTGGAACGGTCGCCGTTCCGTATGTGGAGCGCCCATTACACCGCGCGATTGAGAAAGGAACGGTGAAGAATCCTTTCTCAGAGGTCGATGGCGACGACCTCGTGATCGAGGATCGATGGCACGGTCAGCTCGAGACCTCCGTCCGTCCTGGCCACCGGCGGCGTCCCACCGTGCACCAGTAAACGCACCTCTTTGGCGCGCGTGGCCTCTGGAACGCGCACCTGGACGCGCTGCGCGCTCAGGGGAACCAGCTCGCGGTATGGGCCTTTCATGGTCATGGGGTTGGTGAGATTGACCAGATGGACCGTGATCGAGCTGCGCTGGCGCCAGATCGTCACGTCGATCAAGCCGCGTCCGCTGACGATGACCGGCGGCGGCTCGTTCGTGGCCCAACGCACGACGTTGCGAAGCAGGCGGCCGTGGTCGACGCACATGACCTCCCAGAAGGTGCGATCGATATCCCACGGGAAATACGCCACACGCGAGGCACCCTGCTCCCGCAACACCAGCGCCGGGATGTCGGTGTGGGGTACGCGCGGGAACACCTTCTCCATGGGCAGGTCGGGATAGGACGGCACGAGCGTCAGGGGCGGATCCAGTGTGCCCTCCAGGCGGGCCACGTCGATCCAGTGAACACCGTTGATGATGCGGCCCGCATCCTCGAGACCGGCCAGAACGGGGTGAGCGGACGTCGAGTCGCCTCCGATCTCCACCGTGAGGTACGAGTTCTGCTGCGGGCCATCCGGCCCCTTCTTCCATCGTGCGCCGAACAGGTCGGCGAGGCCAAAGTCTGCGCGTCGGACGCCCCACTCGTCGTAGCGCGACGTCTCGAATGTGGCGATGATGCTGCCGCCGCCGGCAACGAACGCCCGAAGCTGATCGCACTGCGCGTCGGAGAGCGCCGCGATGTTGGGCAGGATGAGCAGCTTGTAGGGCCGCAGGTGAGCCTCGTCCAGCAGCCGATCGTGCACCATCTCGAACGGCACGCGGGCTTCCACCAGCGCGTGATAGAAGCCGAGGATGTGGTCCTCTACCTTCTCGTCCGCGCGCTCGCCGCCGTAGAACGTTCCGGTCTGCTGCGAATACACGAGCGCCACACGCGCCAGCGACGCGTCGTTCCGCAAATAGCGCTCATGCTGATGGTGCCATTCATAGATCTTGGCCACCGGCTCGAGCCATCGCCGATCGTAGAGCGTGCCGCCGAACTTGGTGAACCAGGGTCGCGTGCCGTTGGCGGTGCCCTCCGCGACCCAGATGCGAATCTCCGCCTCGCTTTGCACGGAATCCTTCCAGCGATACGGCTCTTCGACGCCGACACTGAAGATGCCGGCGGTCGCCTTGCGGCCCAGCGTGGCGCGATACTCCTTGGCCGCTTTCCCGTTGGACCAGGGCGCCGCGAGGCCGCGCCGCGCCTGGCGGTCTGCGAAGAGCGTGGGCGCCAGCTCGCCGATCGTCTTCATGTCGAGGGAGCTGAGCGCCCCGCCTCCGGCGTTCGCGATGAAGCGCGCGTTCGGGTTCTGTCGGCGGATTGCCTGGTCCCAGACCCGCCACAGCTCGAAGAGCCGCTCCTGCCGCCATACGATGTAGGCGCGGCGCGCGGGATCCTGCGGGTTCGATGTCCGTGGAAGATCCAGACCGGCCGCCGTCTTGAAGTTGCGCCCGCAGTGCTCGCAGTAACACATGCCCGAGCCTGACCAGCGGTTCGAAAAGATCCCGTCCACCTGATACCGGGAGACGATCTCCTCGTGCACCTCGGTCATGAAATCGAAGGCGTACGGCCCGAGCGCACAGCTGACCCACATCTCCGGCGAGGCCCAGTGCTGGCGCTTGTGTCCTTCGGCGTCGACGGCAATCCAGTCTGGATGCGCGTCGTACACGTCCTGGTGCACGGCGTGCGGATCGGTCCGGGCAATGACCACCATGCCAAGCTGGCGGCACCCGGTCAGCAGGTCGTTGAACGGATCGCCCTCCCCCATCCAGGCGCTGCGATGATGGAGCGGAATGCGTGTCGGATAGTAGGCGACACAACCGCCGGCGCTGAGGCAGGCCGCATCGGCATGCAGCCGTTTGAAGTAGTCGAGCCAGAATCTCGGGTCGTAACGCCCTGGATCGTTCTCCACCAGCGTGAGCTGCGCCCAGCGCATGGGACGATCGAACCACCCAGCCCTGGAAGGCGCGTCATCATCTTGCAGCTCCTGGACCGCTCCTGCCGCAGGGGGAGAGAAGCTCGATGCGGTGGTGACAACGGCGCCCGCGAGAAACTGCCGGCGCGAAAGATGCTGGACCGTGTCGCGCTCGTTCATGGTCGTGTGGAGAGACGAGGCCATCTACGGGCAATCTGTTCACGTAGCGAGGGCCTTCAGTTTAGAGCGTGCGAATAAATTCGTGGGGTCCGCCTTTAGGCGGACCTACATCGCCGATAGGGCCCGAACTCGCGCCGTCATGGGCCGCCTAAAGGCGGCCCCTACTTGAATTCTTCACAGGCTCTTCAGGCCCCTCGTCCGCGCGGCCCTGAGC
>JBOGIN010000831.1:0-3582 GCA_050742275.1 Vicinamibacteraceae bacterium | reverse complement strand
CCGCGTGGTGCTGCACTTCCAGGCGAGCGCGTTCAACGTGCTGAACCGCGTGGTGCTCGGAACGGGCGGGTCGCCGATGACAATCTTCAACTTGGCCCCGAAAGACCTCAGCCCTGAATCGTTGAAGGACTCGAACACGCCGTTTGGGATCTTCACGGCGCAACAGAACGCGCCCCGCCGCCTGCAACTGGGATTGAAGCTAGAGTTTTGAAGAACGGCGTCTTCCTGCTCATCGTCTGGCTGGCACTCGCTGCGGCCCCAGCGGCCGAAGAAGAAGCCTGGCTCCGTCCCAAGGCGGAAGACGAGGCGCTCATCTGGGGGCGCCGTGACGGCGTGATCTTCGGCCTGCCCTCGTCCGGGGGCCTGCGCGGCCCGCGCGGACTGATTCGTGTGGGCGTGTTGGGAAGGGACGGCACGCCGGAGCTGATCAACTTCATCGCCATCGAGCCGGTGGTGAAGGGGATGGGCCCGCGCTCGAGCCGCATGGCGTTCAGCGAGCTCGAGATGAGCAAGCTAGATCCGGGGCGGCGAGGCAAGAGGCTCTGGACAGCGCAATGGGCGGGGACGCTCGAGACGGTGCCGGCCAGGCCCCGACCGATCGAGCAGCTCAGCGTGCGGATCGAGGTGGAGCGGTTCACGGCGAATGGGGCGCGCGTGTTCGTCACCGCGAGGATGTCGAGCGACCGCCCGCGAGAGCTGCAGTTGACGGTCCACCACCACGGCGACAGCGCGCCCATCGAAGAGCTCACGGTGACCGCCACGATGGGCAACTACGAGCGATTGCGGCAACTGTGGCTCCGCAACCGGCTGATCGACAGCCGCGAGCTCTACGCCGGGTATACGGGAGACGACTTCATCGATCGCGAGAACTATCCGCGCGAAGAGATGCTGACGTATGGTGACGGTGATGCATTGGTGCTCGCAACCACGAACGAGAAGGCGCCGGCCAGCGTGAAGGTGCCGGCCAAGCCGTGGTGGACGTACACGTCCATCAAGCTGACACAGTACTGGCGTGTGCCCGCGCGGCAGATCCAGCCCGATCTTCGCGTGAAGGTCAACGGGCGGCGCGTGTACTGGAGCTCGACAGACCCCATTCCCGGCGGCCTGTCATTCGAGAACTTCGAACTGCGTCAGCGGTACGTGCCAGGCCAGGTGTTCATCTTCGGGCTCACGCCCACCTCGCCGCGGGACTTCGTCCCGTCCATCCCCGAGCTGGCGCCGCAGACGAAGGAACGATAAAGGAGCTTACATGCGACACGTGACGTTCATTGTCAGTTGTGCTCTGGGCCTGATCGTTGCCACCGGTGTGCTCACGCGCGCGCAAAGCGTGGGAGGCGACCTCGCCAGCCTACCTGCGCTCAAGAGCTACACGATCGAACGGCTGTCGTCATACGACCGCACGGGCGCGAACGACGATGGCCAGCGGAAGAACAACATCAAGGCGGGGGAGACGCGGACGCTCGGCGAGCTGACGGGGCCGGGGATCATCACTCACATGTGGTTCACGATCGCCACGCCGGAGCACTATCACCTGAAGAAGATCGTGCTGCGTATGTACTGGGACGACGATCCGCTGCCGGCCGTCGAAGCGCCGATCGGCGACTTCTTCGGCCTGGGCCTCGGCGAGTACTTCCTGTACGAGTCCGGGCCGCTGTCGGTTGGATCCCAGAAGGCGCTGAACTCTTACTTCGCAATGCCGTTCCGAAAGTCGGCTCGCATCACGATTACAAACGAAGGCAGTCAGGCGATCGACGCCTTCTACTTCAATGTCGACTGGCAGAAGCACCAGAGCCTGCCGGACGACCTCGCGTACTTCTACGCGGAGTATCGGCAGGCCACGCCCACCAAGGGCTGGACCAGCGACTGGAAGCTCAATAACGATCCAAAGATCAACGACTACCGCAATCCCGACGGGAAGGACAACTACGTCATCCTCGAGACGGAAGGTCGCGGCCACTACGTGGGCGTGACCCACAGCATCCTGCAGAACCAGGGCGACTGGTGGGGTGAGGGTGACGAGATGATGTTCATCGACGACAAGGCGAAGCCGCGCATCATCGGCACCGGCTCCGAGGATTACTACCTGGGTGCGTGGTGTTACGGGGGCTGCGGCATCTCCCCGTTCGGCGCGTCCTATCCCACGTTTGCCTACGAGCAGTACGGCAATCCCGTCAACGGCGGCGACCACCGCGGCTCGAAATGGATGGTCTATCGGTTTCATCTCGATTCACCCGTGCCGTTCGAGAAGTACTTCAAGATGACCATCGAGCACGGCCACGCGAATCATCGCTCGGACAACTTCTACACCGTCGCCTATTGGTATCAACAAGGGCCGCACAAGCTGCGCGAGCCGCTGCCGCCGGTCGAAGAGCGTCTGCCGCGGATGATCAACGTCGAGGGCCCGACGGTGGGGAAGCCGTAGCGAGGCGGTTGAGCCGTTTCAAGAGGCTAGCGGTGAGCATTTGAGGTGAGTCGAGCGGAGGATTGAACCACGAAGGACACGAAGAATTTCACCACGAAGAGCACGAAGTGTGAAGAACACGAAGAGGATGAAGTCTTGATTTGAGAACCAATTGATTTGTTCTTCGTGTCCTTCGTCCTTCGTGTCCTTCGTGCTCTTCGTGGTGAGATCCTTCGTGTTCTTCGCCGTTTACCGGCGGCTGAACACGGACAAGGCGTTCTTCAGGGAGGCGTCTTGCTCCTCGCGCGCTGACAGCCGTTCGTAGATTTCGAGGTGTCGCTTCGCTGCCTCGGCGTCGCCGAGGGCACGATAGGCCCGCATGAGCAAATAGTGCGCCGAGGCATCGTCCTTTGTCGACGCGACGTACTTGGCGAGGGTGTCGGCGGCGTCGGCCGGCTTGCGGCGCGTGAGGTAGAGCCGGCCGAGCTCCCGATGCACGGCGGCCGGCGGATCGGCAAGCGCCAGCGCACGTGTGAGCGACGCTTCCGCTTCGTCTGTCATGCCGAGCACGAGGAAGCTGCGTCCCATGCGGTAGTGCACGTCGGCCGCTTCCGGGCGGACACGCAGCTCCTGTCGATATTCCTCCAGCGCCTCCTTTGCCCGGCCCTCGCTCATGAGCAGGTTGCCGAGCGCAAGATGCACGCTTGGCAGATCCGGCTTGACGCGCAGAACCTTGCGGTACTCGGCGACGGCGTCATCGACACGCTCCTGCGCTTCGAGCGATTCCGCCATCACCTGGTGAGCGCGGTACGAATCCGGGTCGATTGCCGAGATCCGTTCGAACGCACGCTGCGCCCGGTCGCGGAAATCAGTCGCGGCGACATACTGCGCATCCCCCGGTGACGAGCCGTCCTTCGCAGGTCGGGCGGGCAACGGCAGCGCGCCCCGCGACCTGGCGCGTTGCCGCTCGCGCAACTCAGCGATCAGAGGCTTCAGCTCGACGAGTCCGGGGCGGCGCTTCAACGCCTCCTCGTACATCGCGAGGGCATTCGTCGGCTCCCCACGGAGCAGCCAGATGTCGCCGGAGAGTTGCGCCAGTCGCGCCCCTCTGGGGGCGATCTTGGCGAGCTGTACGACCGCCTCGCGTCCGAGCTGCAGATAGGCGTGTCCCAGCCCGTACC
>JBOGIN010000830.1:0-7425 GCA_050742275.1 Vicinamibacteraceae bacterium | reverse complement strand
GCCTTCAGGCCGCGCGATCCCCGCCATCATCAATCCGCCAGCAGCCCTTCGGCGCGCATCAGCTCCGCGTTCAGGATTGCCGCCCCAGCCGCACCCCGAACCGTATTGTGTCCCAGCGCCACGAACTTGAAGTCGAGCACATGGCAAGGACGCAATCGGCCGATGCTCACGACCATGCCGTGCTCGCGCTCCGCGTCGAGCCGCGGCTGCGGCCGATTCGGCGCGTCGAGATAGAGGAGCGGCTGCGCCGGAGCCGATGGCAAGCGCTCCTCCTGCGGCCGGCCGCGAAACGACGTAAAGGCGCTCCGCACCTCGTCCAATGACGGCTTGGCCGCGCAGGCCACCGACACCATCTCGGTGTGGCCGTCCACCACGGGCACGCGCGTCGTGTGCGCGCTCACCGCGACGGGATACGGCGCGACCTGTCCATCCTGCAGAGCCCCGAGGATCTTCTTCGTCTCGCTCTCGATCTTCTCTTCCTCGCCGCCAATGAACGGCACCACGTTGCCCGCGATATCGAGTGACGGCACGCCCGGATAGCCCGCGCCGGAGATCGCCTGCAGCGTCGTCACGATGGTGGACTCGAGGCCAAACGCCCGTAGCGGCGCGAGCGCCATCGCGAGGAAGACCGTCGAGCAATTCGGGTTCGTGATGATCGCCCCCTTCCAGCCCTTCTCTCGACGTTGGCGTGGCACGAGCGCGAGATGATCAGGGTTCACCTCCGGCACGAGAAGGGGTACGGTGGGCTCCATACGAAAGTTGCGGGCGTTGCTCACGACGAGATGACCGGATGCCGCAAAGGCGGCCTCCACCTCGCCGGCGACGCCGGCATCGAGGCCGGAGAAGACGAGTCGCGGCCCCTTGCCTGCCACCGGCTCTTCCACGACGAGGTGCGCCGTCTCGTCGGGTAGCACGGCCGCCAGCCGCCACGCGGCCGCCTCGCGATACGGCTTGCCTGCCGATCGCTCGCTGGCTGCAAGCCAAGTCAGGCGGAACCACGGATGCCCGGCGAGGAGCCGGACGAATTGCTGGCCCACCATCCCTGTGGCGCCAAGCACTCCCACTTCAATAGGTGACATGTTCGTGTTCCCAAAACAAAAAAACCCGCCGTGCGGCGCTAGCCTTGCTGGCATGCCGCGACTGGCGGGTTTCTGGCGAACGGTTTGGATCGTTCGAGGCCTACGTGGCGCGTGCCGTAACCCGCCCAGCGCGGAGACGCTTCCGCTTTCGCATGGTCGTTCGCGTGCTGGTTCGGGTCTCGTGTCTCATGACAAGCGTTGATTCAGCGTATCGGGTCGGCTGGCGGACGTCAAGCCCCGTCACTCCTCCGCGGATGCCGTCCGTGGCGCACGGGCAAGCAACAAGCGCCGCACCATCGCCAACAGGAGCGCGATCGGTGCGGCAACGAAGCTTAGCAGGGCGCCCATTCTCACTTGATCCAGGAGGTCACCCGACGGGAATGCCGCAATGGCGAAGAACAACGCAACCGTGAAGCCAATGCCGGCGATCGTCCCGAGCAGCGCGACATCCCCCCAGGTCAAGCCGTGGGCCCGCCGAAAGCCGCATCGCTCCGCGAGCCACGTGAACCCGGCAATGCCAATCGGCTTACCCGCAACCAGCGCAACCACGACGATCACGGTACCTGCGCCCATCGCGGCGAACTGCACACCGGCGTTGGCGAAGCCAAACAGGCCGAGCACGATCTGCACGGGCACTTTCCACCAGTGCTCGAACCGGCTCAGCGTGTCGGCGCCATGCTCCTCGGCAGGCGCGTAGATGCCAATGTCCATCATGCGATGCGGCATGAACGGCACGATCGGAACGAGCGCGAGCGCTGGATGGATGCCCCCTTCATGGAAGCCAATCCAGGGACAGGTTCCGGCGAGCACCACATACGGCCAGAAGCTCTGCACGCGACGCCGGCGCAGCCACCAGGCCATCGCAAGCGCGATGACGAGCGGACCGACGAACCATATCACCGAGAATGCTTTCTGCGGATAGAAGGACGCGAGCAGCACCAGCCCCAACGCATCGTCGGCAATCGCGAGCAGGAGCAAGAACGGGATCGCGGGACTCCCGGCGGGAAACACCACACGCGCCACCATGTACGAGAACGCGATGTCGGTCGCACATGGGACCGCCCAGCCTCGCGCGAGCTCCGGCAAGCCATTCGCGTGCACCATGGCGACGTACATGCCCGCGGGCACTGCCATGCCGCCCACGGCCGCCAGAATGGGCACGGCGGACTCCCGGGGGGACGACAGCGCACCGCCCCGCAGCGTCGATTCGAACACCTCCTTCGCCGCCAGGGCGAAGAAGAACACCATGCCGACGTCGTTCACCCAGAACTCAACCGCCTGCGCGAGGCTCTCGTAGGTATGGTGATCGACATTCGCCCAGATGAGCGCGAGCACCGTGCCGGCAATGAGCAGCAGCGAGTTGTCGATGATGAATGTGAAGATTCGAGAGATTAGAGACACGGCTGAGAAACAGGCAAATGATACGAGTCAGAACGGCGACCGACGCTCACACGATCTTAGCCTGATCCGGCGGGTCACCGACCTTGCGAATACGGAGAAAGTTGGCATCGCCGCGTGTGACGTCTGCGTTGACGCTCACGAACAGAATGACCGAGCCGGGCTGGAGGATGCCGCGCTCCACCAGGTGCCGCTCGATGGCAATACCGGACGGGTCGGCCCCGACGAGGTCGTCAATCGCCAGGGGCACGACGCCGCGGAAGAGCGCCAGGCGCCGCGCGAGGGCGGCGCTCCGAGTGACGGCATAAATGGGCACCGGCGGGCGATAGGCCGAGAGCACCCGCGCCGTCTTGCCCGCGCGCGTGACGGCCACGATCGCCGCAACTTGGTTGGACGCCGCGAGCCTGGAGGCGGCTTCACAAATCGCACGACTGTGGGCGATGTCGATGACCTCGGGGCCGACGGCCACGCGCACGGCATCCGGGAGGCTCTCGGCGTCACGAATGATGGCATCCAGCACACGCACCGATTCCACGGGATAGGCGCCCACGGCCGTCTCACCCGAAAGCATGATCGCATCCACCGAATCGTCGACGGCATTCGCCGCGTCGCTCACCTCGGCCCGCGTTGGACGCGGAGCGTCGTGCATGGACTCGAGAACCTGCGTGGCCACGATGACCGGCACCCCGCGCGCTTGGGCGCAGCGCGTGATCTCCTTCTGTACGCGCGGCACCTGTTCGAGCGGCAGCTCCAGGCCCAGATCCCCGCGCGCAACCATCACGGCATCCGCCACGGCAACGATCCCCTCGAGGTTGGCGACAGCCTGCGGTCGCTCGATCTTGGCGACGATGGGCAGCTCGTCCGCTCCCTCACTGCGGATGAGCTCACGCACGCGATGAAGATCGTCCGCAGACTGAACGAAGCTCAACGCCACGAAATCCACGCCGTGCGCGAGGCCACATCGAAGGTCCTCTTCGTCTTTCGTAGTGAGCGCCGATGCCGGAAGACGAATGCCGGGCGCATTGATGCCCTTGTGCTCGCCGAGCCGCCCGCCACCGATGACGGTGGTGGCGATGACCCGTCCATCGGACGCGTCGACGCGCAGCTCGATGCGCCCGTCGGCCAGGAGCAGCCTGTCGCCTGGCGACACCGATTGTGCCAAGCCGGCGTAGCTCGTGAAGACACGTCCCGGCTCTCCTTCCTCGCTACCCGTGGCGACGCGCAACCGCTCGCCGGCCCGCAGATCGATCGCGCGACCATCCTTGAGCCGGCCGGTCCGGATCTTCGGCCCGCCCAGATCCTGGAGCACGGCCACTTCATGCCCGGCATGAGCGGCACATCCGCGCAGGCGCGCCAGCGTCCGAACGTGATCTTCCTGGGTGCCGTGTGAGAAGTTCAGGCGGAAGATGTCCACGCCGGCTGCGATCAACCCCTGGAGCCGCTGCTCGTCGGCGCTTGCGGGGCCGAGCGTGGCGATGATCTTGGTGCGGCGTCGCGGTGTGCCCATTTGGATGAGCATACAATTTGACCGTTCCGCCACCAACCGCTAGAGTCCTCGATGCGGCCCCATGGAGGTAACGTCGATGCAAACTCTTCTATGTATGGGGTTGGCTGTCGTCTTCACGATTCTGGCTGTGCCCGCGACGATGGCTCAAACAAAGGTTGGCGATGTGCGGGCGCACGCCGCGGAAAGTCCGCATCCATACCCGGCAGGCTCGGGCGGTGCTGCGATCGTCTGGCACGAGGAGGTGCAATCCCCAGGAGCGACATTCATCCGCCTCCACTTCGAAGATCTCGAGATCGGCGCCGGGGATGCATTGACCGTCTCGAGCCCGGATGGCCTTCAATCGTGGACGCTGACCGATCGAGGCCCGCGCGGCTCTGGCGACGTCTGGTCGTTTGCCATCGACGGCGACACGGCTGTGGTGCGAATTCACGGCGGCTCGTCGCCCAGCTTCGGCTATCGCATCACCGAGCTCGTCCACGGCACCGGATCGCCTGTAGGCACCGATCAGCCGGTCTCGCCCCTTGGCCGGCCGCAAGAATCCGTGTGCGGCACGGATGGCCTCGAGCCGGTCGCATGCCACATGAGCGAGGCGGGGATCGCGCAGACGCAGCGGTCCGTCGCCCAGCTGCTCTACCAGAGCGGCGGCGACGTATTCGCCTGCACCGGCACCCTGGTCCGTGGCGCGGTCGATAGCCTATTGCTGACGAACAATCACTGCATGTCGTCGCAGGCCGAGGTGAGCACGCTCCAAGCGACGTTCGGGCATCAGCTCAGCGCGTGCAGCAACGGTGTGCTCTCTGTGGGCATGACGTACGCGGGCGATCTGCTCGTCTCCACCAGCACGAGCCTCGACTACTCACTCGTCACGTTGCAGGGAAACCCGGAAGCCTCCTGGGGCGAGCTGCTCCCGACGGCGGCTGACGCAGACGTCGGCACAACGTTCTGGCTCACTCAACATCCAGCCGGTGGACCAAAGGACATTGGCTACTGGGAAGATGCCTCTCGGACGTCTCGCTGCAAGGTCGCCTCCTCGGCGGTCACCATCGAGGCGCTCACGCCGGGCAGCCAAATGGAGTATGCCTGCGATACCACTGGCGGCTCCTCCGGCTCGCCGCTCGTCAGCGCGGAGACCAATCGAATCGTCGGCCTGCATCATCTCGGCGCGTTGCCGCCGCCGTCGCCGTGTCTCAACGCCGCGACGATGATGCGATTCATCTGCGAGGACGCGGGCAACCTGCTCGGATGCGATCAACCAAGCGTCGGTCACGCCCGCTACTTCGCGGAAGGGGCCGAAGGCTTCTTTCAAACCTTCGACGGCGTCTTCAATCCTCATCCGACGCTTCCCGCCTTCGTGTCGGTCGAGGCGTTCACGGAGAGCGGCAGGGTGGCGCGCTCGTCGTTCTGGCTCGGCCCTCGCGAGAACCAGATCGTCTGGCTCCGGGACCTCATTGGCGACACGTCAGCAGCCAGCACTGTCTCTTCGAACATTCCGGTCGTGACCGATCGCTACATGCGGTGGGGCATGCCACATCTCTACGGCAGCTCGATGGAGCGCAGCGTGCCGGAGCCGAGCCAGCGATGGTCCTTTGGTGAAGGCGCGACCGGACCCTTCGATCTCTTCTATCTCCTGCAGAACCCGCGTCCCGAAGATGCACGCGTGACGATCACCTACCTTCGCGAGGGCGGCGGACCGATTCGGCGTACCTACACGGTCGCGGCGTTCAGTCGCTACACGGTGTACGTCAACGCGGAGCCTGGTCTCGGCGCGGCCAACGTGTCGGCTGAGATCAATGCGACGGTCCCCATCATCGCCGAACGATCGATGTACTTGAACACCGGCGGCGTGGTGTTCGGCGCGGGCACCACGGGCTCCGGGGCCACGAGCTTGTCCGACACCTGGTACTTCGCGGAAGGGGCTACCGGCTTCTTCGACGAGTTCCTGCTCTTCGGCAATGCACGAACCGACCCGCTTCATGTGACGGCGGAATACCTGTTGCCGGACGGACAGGTCGTGCCGAAGGAATACACGGTGCCAGCGGAAGCACGCCTCACCGTGTGGGTGAACGAGGATCCGCGACTCGCTGACACCGCTGTCGCCGTCCGCCTGCGCGGAGACGCCCCGTTCATCGCCGAGCGCGCGATGTGGTGGCCGCACGGGAGCGCCTGGAGCGAAGCTCACGTGTCGCTCGGCTCCAGGGAGACGGGCACGGTCTGGGCATCCGCGTACGCCGGACAGAACTGCGACGGCGAGGATTCCTTCGTCCTGATCTCGAATGGCGGCGCGACGCCGGGACGCATCCGCATGACCGCCTACTTCGTGGGAGGGGGATCGACCGCGAAGGAGCTCGATCTCGCCGGCAACGCGCGGCTCACCGTGAGCGCGGCGCAGGACCTCGGTATCGGCTGCGGCGCCGCGTACAGTATCCTCGTCGAGAGCCTCGGCGCGTCGCCCGCGCCGATTGCCGTGGAGATGTCCCGATATTTCTCCAGCGGCCAGCCGCTCGAAGGAGGCGCGGCAGCGCTCGCCACGAAGGTGCAGTGACGGCTCGCTCGCCGCATTATGACCGCTGATGTCGACCTCGATCACCTGACGGTTGCCCGCGCCGCGGAACAGTTTGCAGACCGTTCACTTCGCGCCTTGGATCTGCTCGAGGCCTGCCTCGCCCGCTTGCACGCGTCGAGCGGGAAGCTGAACGCCTTCATCACCGTGACCGAGGAAGAAGCGCGGCAGGCGGCAACAGCCGCGGATGCCGCGCGTGATGCGGGCTGGTCTCACGGGCCGCTGCACGGCATCCCCATTGCTCTCAAGGATCTCATCGACCAGCGGGGCGTTCGCACCACCGCCGGCTCTCGCGTGCGCGATGACGCACCACCAGCGGCGCAGGATGCTGTCGTGACGGCACGGCTGCGCGCTGCGGGTGCGGTCTTGGTTGGAAAGACCAACCTGCACGAGTTTGCCTTCGGCTCCACCAACCAGGACTCCGCCTTTGGCCCGGTCCATCATCCGATCGATCACGAGCGTCTCTCTGGAGGGTCGAGTGGAGGGTCAGCGGTCGCGGTCGCGACAGGGATGGCCCTGGCGGCGCTTGGGACCGACACCGGCGGCTCGGTCCGCATTCCGGCGGCAGCGTGCGGCCTGGTTGGCCTCAAACCGGCGTACGGTGAAGTGCCGGTCGATGGCGTCCTGCCGTTGAGCGTGTCGCTCGATCACGTTGGGCCGCTCTGCCGAACGTGCGAGGACGCCTGGATTCTGCACGCGGTTATCGCCGGCCTGCCGGCGGAGCAGGCCGCGTCTCCCGCCCCGCGCCCCGCGTCCTCGCTTCGAGCCCGAGTGCTGCGCGGCTACTTCCACGACCTCATGGAAGACGAGGTGCGCGCGAGCTTCGAAGCGGCCGTGCGCCAGCTTGCCGCATGCGGCGCGCGCATCACCGACACGACACT
>JBOGIN010000829.1:0-2633 GCA_050742275.1 Vicinamibacteraceae bacterium | reverse complement strand
TCGTGGACCTCTGGCGTGAAGCACGCACGCCAGCCGTCGATCCGCGGTCCTCGTTCACGCCCGATCATCATTTCGCGTTGCTGCCGGCTATCCTGTCAACAGAGAGGCTTTAGCCACAGGCTGTTAGGCCGGCGGCGTGGACCTCGACGAGGACGTCATCCTCGCGCAGCTCCGGCTCTGGCACGTCGCCAGCCCGCACACCATCCGCGCTTCCATACCGATCGAGGATGAATGCCTTCATCGTGTTGCCTGCTCACTTCTTCCAGCACGAGCGGCGCCGCCATCTGCGTGTCGAGACGCAGATCTTCGAATCCCAGCGTCCATGACGTCAGGCAGCAGCGGGGATCCCTGCGACCTGCCGCTCGAGTTCCTTCGGATCCGCAAAGAAGGCCGGGCCGGTGCCCTGACTCATCTTGTCGGGAAAGATCTCTTCATTGCCTGCAATGATGCCCGCGACGATCGCCCTCGCGGCGTCCGCCGGCGATGCCTTCTCGAGCGGCAGCGCCTCGCCCATCCTGGTGTCAATCGGACCGGGATACACGCCAAACACTTGCGTGTTCTGGCCTCGCAGCATCGCGCGCGTGACCTGCGTGAGCGAGTGCGTCGCCGCCTTCGAGGCGCTGTAGGCCGCGAGAATCGGGAAGCTCACGAACGAGGCCACCGAGTTGAGGTTGGCGATCACGCCGCCGCTATTCTTCGCGAGCACGGGCGCAAAGGCCTGCGAGACCGCGAAGGTGCCGAGGAAGTTCACTTCCATCTCCTGTCGCCCGCCCTCGATCCACTTCGGATCCGTGAAATCGCCGCCGTGGAAGCCGACGATCCCGGCATTGTTGACGAGGAGGTCGACGTCCGTCGCGGTCGCCGCGGCGGCGGCGATCTGCGCGGCGTTGGTGACATCGAGCTGGAGCGGCACGACGCGTGAGCCGTGGCGGTCCACGAGCGCGTCGAGGGCCGAGATGTTGCGGGCGGCGGCGTACACCTTTTTCACGCCGGCCGCGACGAGCGCGTCCACGATGGCTTCGCCGATGCCGCGGTTGGCGCCGGTGACGAGTGCGGTCTTCCCTGAAAGTGCGTATCCCATGTCGAGACTCCTGACGGCCTCGCGACGCGCGAGACGGAAAGCGGCAACCACCTGCCGAGAACTGAGAACAGACCGTTCTGTCTATTCATGCGTTGACAATAGACCGATCTGTCTGTATTGTCAAGAGGTGCCCAGGAAAGCCGGAAGACGGCCGACAACCTCCGAAATCGGGGTCCGCGACCGCCTCCTCGATGCGGCCGATCGCCTGTTCTACCAGGAGGGCGTGCGGGCCGTGGGCATCGACCGGCTCCTGGCGGAAGCGGACGCCGCCAAGGCGTCGCTCTACCAGCACTTCGGTTGCAAGGACCAGCTCGTAGCGTCGTACCTCGAGCGCAAAACCGTCGACGCGCGCGCGCACATCGAGGCCTACCTCGCCGACACTCCGCCGTCACAACGAGCGCTCAAGTTTTTTGACTGGGTAGTGGAGTGGGCAGAGTCGAAGGACTTCCGCGGTTGTCCATTGCAGCATACGGTGACCGAACTCACCGATGCCGCGCACCCGGCTCGTGCCATTGCTCACGGTCAGCGCCAGTGGTTCACGGAACGTTTTCTCGAGTGGACAACGGCAGCGGGCGTGAAGGACGCGAAAGCGATGGCTCGCGCGCTTGTCGTCCTGTTCGACGGTGCCGTCGCGGGGTCCGAGGTTGATGGATCGCAGCGGGCGCGTGACGCGCGATGGATGGCTAAGAAGTTGTTGGCCGGCTGAACGCGCTCCGCTCTCTAGTCGACGACGCCCACCAGGGAGATTTTGCTCATGGTCTCAGCGATCCCCTAAGGTGGAATTCCTCGATGCTGGCGTGGAGACGTTCGCTTCCACGTTCGGCTGACGGAGATGCTTAAGGGGACGTCTCCACAATTCGGGATGCATCCCCTTAACCCCAATACTGTTCACTTAGCATAATTTGTGATAGCCTGTGTGCGGGCCGGGGCAGCCTCCTTACACAGGAGCGTTGTGGATGCCACGCACACTGGCCGAGTTGCCCAAGGGGGCGCGGATTACCGATTACATCAGTCTGGGGGTCCTGGCCAAGACGTTCCCCCGCGCGCGGATTGACGCGGTGCTGGCGCGGACCAAGACGGCGAGTCGTCGGCAGCGCGACCTGCCGGCCCACGTCGTGGTGTACTACGTCATCGCCCTGACGTTGTACATGCAGGTGTCGTATCGCGAGGTCCTGCGGTGCTTGCTCGAAGGCTTGCAGTGGCTGGCCGGGCCCACGGCCGCCCTGAAGATCACCGGGAAGTCGGGTATCTCGCAAGCTCGCACGCGCTTGGGGTGGGCCCCCGTCAAAGCGTTGGCCGACGACCTCATCGGCCCGATTGCCGTGAAGGAGACGCGGGGGGCGTGGTATCGCACCTGGCGGCTGGTGACGCTGGACGGGACGACGTTCGATGTCGCCGACACGCGGGAGAATGCCGCGGCGTTCCGGCGGCCGGGGGCGAGTCGCGGCACCAGTGCGTACCCGCAACTGCGGCTGGTGACGCTCGTCGAGAACGGCACGCACGTGCTGTTTGGGACCACGCTCGGGGCGTATCATGAGGGGGAAACCACGCT
>JBOGIN010000828.1:0-12626 GCA_050742275.1 Vicinamibacteraceae bacterium | reverse complement strand
CAGGAGCGTTGCCCGCTGCCACCCGGTGCGAACGCCTTCGGCCGAGCTCACCGCGAGCCCGGGGTGCAGGTGTGGGAGCAGTTGATCCACCACCCGGAGGAACAGGCCGCCCGCCAGGAAGCCGACCGCCGCCGGCAGCCAGGCGGGATACCCGAGCTCCTCGGCGAGATCGATGGCCGGCAGCAGCAGCGACCATACGCTTGCGGCAATCATCACGCCGGCCGCAAAGCCGAGCATGACATCGAGCAGGCCGGCCGGAAGGCGCCGTGTCACCAGCACGAGCCCGGCGCCCAGCGCGGTGACGCTCCAGGTGAAGAGTCCGCCCAGAAGTCCTTGGCCAATGGGATCAATGGTTCGAAACCAATCGAGCATAGCCCTCCTGCCACCCGCGGCCGGCGGTCAGCTTACCAGATGCCGATTGTAGTTCCGGCCCAAGGAAAAGGTGACAACGGCGGCGCATCCGCTTAGGATGTCGCACGACGAGAGCGCAATTCACGGAATGGACCGCCGCGCGGTCCAATGGGAGGAACACGGCAAATGAGCAGCGCACGCATCACGATGAAGACTCGACTCGCCCTCGGCGCGGTGTTGTTACTGGGCATGGCAGCGCCGGTGTCGGTGTGGCAGGCGGCGCCGGCGGTCGAGGCGCCGACGGATCCGCTGATTGCCGGCTTCAGCCGGTCCACCGTCGCGTCGGTTGCGGATGCCGTCGATCAGGTCGTCGGCCGCCCCGGGTATCTCTCGCACGACATGCGACCCTATGTCGAGGGAGCGTTCGTTGGCCGTGCGGCGACCGCGCTCGTCAAGCCCGCGCCGCCCGAGAAAGCCACACCCGCCCTGGCCGTGAAGCACTCGGTCGAGATGATCGATGCGGCGACGCCGGGAGACGTGGGTGTCATCGTGATGGAGGGCACACTGGATGTGGCGGCCATTGGCGGGCTGATGGGCACCGCGGCAAAGGCGCGCGGCATGGCCGGCATGGTCCTCGACGGTGCGGTGCGCGACGTGGCGGAGCTGCGTGCGCTGGAGCTGCCGGTCTATGCGCGCTCCGTCTCGCCCGCGACGGCGGTCGGGCGCTACGCCAGCGTCTCGAAGCAAGTGCCGGTCGAGTGCGCCGGCGTGACGATCTCTCCAGGCGATATCGTCGTCGCGGGAGAGGATGGCGTGGTGATCGTTCCGAAGGATCGTGCGGCCGAGGTGCTGAAACAGGCGCGGGAGATCGACGCGCGCGAAACGAAGATGGTGCCCTTCATCAAGAAGTACCGCTCGCTCCAGAAAGCCGTCGAGGTCTTCAATCGGATCTGACGCTTCACGTCGTTGGCTTCAGGTCGGCAGCGTCTTGATTGGCTGGCCGATTCTTGCGTCGGCCTGCTCGTATCTCCGCTCACTGTTGCACGAGGAGATAGAGCAGCATTCCGGCGCCAGTCGTCATCGCAAGTGTCGCCATCATGCCCCAGCGTCGCCGGAGCAGCGCGAACAGGGCGCCGGCAGCCAGCGCGGCTGCCGGCACATCCAGCGTGCGCCACACTGGGATGGAAATCGCGCCGCCCGGAATGACAACGCTCTCGACGCGCGCGAACAGCACGTGCATGCTGAACCAGACTGACAGGTTCAGGACAACGCCGACGACCGCAGCTGTGATCGACGACAGCGCAGCATTCGCCCGCCAGTTGGCGCGAAGCGATTCGACATACGGCGCGCCGAGGAAAATCCACACAAAGCATGGGACGAACGTGACCCAGGCGGCCAGCACGGAGGCGAGCAGCGCCGCTTCGTAGGGGTCCATGGAGCCCGGCTCGCGAAAGGCCGCCAGGAAGGCGACGAACTGCACCACCTGGATCAGCGGGCCGGGCGTCGTTTCAGCCATACCGAGACCGTCGAGCATCTCGCCCGGCTGTAGCCATCCGTAGTGTTCAACGCCCTGCTGGGCGACGTAGGCGAGGACCGCGTACGCGCCCCCGAATGTCACGACCGCCATCGTGCTGAAGAACGTTGCCACCTGGCTGAAGACATGGCCCGATCCCAGAGCGACGTTCAATGCCACGGTGGGGACGAGCCAGAGGCAAAGGCCGATGCTTGCGACCCGTACCGCACGCGCGAGCGATGGACGCGTGTGATCGAACCGACTGGCGGCCGCTACGGCATCGACGACGCCCACGTCCCCGACGGCGCCTTCGGGCAGCGTGTCATGTCGGGTGGGGATGGCGTGTGCCAGGCCGATCAGGCCGGCGGACAGAATTACCACTGGAAATGGGACCTGAAACATGAACAGCGCGACGAATGCTCCGGCGGCGAGCGCGTAGTGCTGTCGGCCCGCCAGCGCACGGCGGCCGATGCGCATCACCGCGTCGACGACGATGGCCAACACGGCCGCCTTGATGCCGAAGAACACAGCCTGAACGAGCAAGATCTGCTGGAACCCGACGTACAAGATGCTGAGCGCGAGGATGCTGAGGAATCCCGGCACGACGAACAGCGTGCCCGCCACGAGCCCGCCGGTGGTGCGATGCAGCAGCCAGCCGACGTAGATGGCGAGTTGCTGCGCCTCCGGACCAGGCAGGAGCATGCAGTAGTTCAGCGCGTGCAGGAAGCGCCGTTCGCTGATCCAGCGCTTCTCCTCGACCAGGATCCGGTGCATGACCGCGATCTGGCCTGCCGGCCCGCCGAAGCTCAAGGCGGCGACACGCACCCAGACGCGCAGCGCCTCTCGGAAGGAGACCTCCGGCGCGTTCGAGGCGCCACGCTCAACGCCCACGCCGACAGGCATCGCTCCCATCATGCTCGTCCGCCCCAGCGTCGAACGCTCAGCGATGAGCGGCCGGCGGCGCGCCGAGCAGATCGACAGCGGCGCGCACACCCTCCGCGAGCCTGGCGGCCGGTCCGGCGCCGTAGTAATGCAGGAAGACGACAACCGGCGTTACGCCCGTCATGTGGTGATGGATCGCGACGACACTCAACCCGTTGGCTCGAAGCGCCTTGAGGACCGGTGTGACCTCGTGCTCGAGCATCGCGACGTCGCCTGCGACCATGGCGTCCGCATCGGTTCCCGCAAATGCGGCCCATGTGTTCAACCCCATGCGCGCATTGATGGCGGCACCGTGCTCGCGTAGGTCGATATCCGGCCGGCCAATGGTGATCTTGTAGACCGGGCCGTTCTGCTCGCCCTCATGGCCGATGATCTTGGCGAGTGCCGCGCCGTCCAAGGCGCCAGGCGAGGTTGCCGCAGCGGGCTGCGCCCCCTTCGCGGCCTGGTCGATCAGGTCGATCGCCGGCTTCACGCGGCGCGCCAACTCCGTGGCACTGCCCATTCCGTGCACGTGCATGTAGAAGATCCGCGGCTGCTCCCAGAAGAAGTGATTGTGCAGCGCCGTGACGTCGAGCCCGTTGTCGAGAATCGCCGACATCACGTTGTTGACTTCGTCCTCGGTGAGGACGAGATCGCCCATGAGCACGTCTCTGCCATCCGTGCCTTTGGTCAAGGCGATCCAACCACCGAATCCGAATGGCGTCGGCGCGGGCCGGTTCTCGATGGAGACGGAGAGGTCGTTCCTCGGGATGTTGACCTTCAACACGCCCTCCTTGAAATCACCCGGTTTGCCGAGCGTCGTCAGAACGCTTTTGTAGTCCGCGGGCACGTCCTGCGCCGTCACACGCCCCACAACCGCCAGAACGAATGCGAACGTCAGCGGGATCGCCGCTTTGCTGAGCCGCTTCATAAACACTCCTACGATCAGGTTGAACGTGGTAACAACTCGTCCTATACTCTGAAACGTTCGTTACATCGTGTCAAGCTCATTGGTTCCCGGAGTCGAGATGTTGGTGGCGACGGTTCGTCTTCTGCATTGCACGGCGATGGTCTGGAGCGTGGTGCTCCGTTCGAGGGAGCCATGACGAGGGCCAGCAAGGGAGACCGGATGACCGCGCCCGCCTCAACGCGGACCGCGGTGTCGCGGGAACGGCCGCGATGGTTGCTCTTCGTCCATCAATTGCCATCGACGCCGTCGAATCTCCGCGTCAAGGCCTGGCGGCGAATGCAGCAGCTCGGTGCGATTGCCGTGAAGCAGGCCGTCTACGTCCTCCCGGACTCACCGGCCGCCCGCGAGGATTTCGAATGGTTGAAGACCGAGATCGAGGGCGCCGGCGGGGAGGCTTCCGTGTTCGCGGCCGCCAGTGTCGATGCATGGTCGGACGATGCGCTGATCGAGGAGTTTCGGCGCTCGCGCCAGGAGGGGTACGTCGCGCTGGCGCAGGAGTTGGAGGAAGCCATCCAGGCCGTGGACGCGCGTCCAACACCAGGGAAGCGCACGGGGCGAACCGAACACCGCCTCGCGCATGCCTTCCGCGAGCGCTTCGCGGCAATCGAGCGCGTCGACTTTTTCGGGAGTGCAGGCCGCGATCGTGTGGCGGCGCTGCTCGGTGGGCTCGATGAACGGATCGCGAACAGGACGGGAACGGGACGGCCATCGATGTCGACACGAGCCAGCGCTGCAGACCCAGCCAGGTATCGAGGGCGCCTCTGGGTGACACGGCCGCGGCCGGGTGTGGATCGGATGAGCTCGGCATGGTTGATCCACCGGTTCATCGATCCCGGCGCGCGCTTCGGCTTCGTCGCCGATCGCGATGCCGCCCCACCAGACGCGATTCCGTTCGACATGTTTGGCGTGGAGCTGACGCATCGTGGTGACCACTGCACCTTCGAGACGCTCTGCGACCTGTTCGGGATTGACGATGCTGCCGTGGGCCGGATCGCCACGATTGTGCACGATCTGGATCTCAAGGACGGTCGCTTCGGCGCGCCGGAGGCGCCGAGCGTTGGCATCGTCATTGACGGCCTCCAGCGCGCGTATGCGGACGACGACGCGCTCCTGGCGCAGGGCATGGTCCTCGTCGAGGCGCTCTATCGCGCGGCCGAGGGCGCGGCGCGTCCCATGGGGCCGCGCGTCGTGGCGGCGAAGCGCAGCAAGCGTGGTGCGGCGCGGCGCCGCAGATGACATGTGAGGGCGCGCGTGATCCAGGCGACAACGGCCGATCGTGTTGCGACCGCCACGATGGCGCGTGCGGGGCTCGCGCGGCTCTGCGCGATCGGATTTCTTGCGTACTGTAGCTACGCCATCTGCCGCACGCCGCTGCTCCCGCTGCTGGCGCGCGAGTTGGGTGCCGATCCGCCGATGGTGGGCTTCGTCGTGGGGGCCTCGACGTTAACCGGGATTCTCTTGAAGCTGCCCGCTGGCGCGTGGTCGGACGTGCTGGGACGTCGTCCATTGCTCGTGTTGGGAACCGTCGTGTTCGCCGCCATGCCATTCACCTACCTTGGCATGGCCTCGCTGGAGGCGCTCGTAGCGCTTCGATTCATACATGGATCTGCCACCGCCATCGTTGGTCCGGTCGCGGCCGCGGCCTTGTCGGACCTGGCGCCGACAAACCGGCGTGCGACGTGGCTCAGCACGTACTCCACGGTTCAAGGGGCCGGTCAGGCGCTCGGCCCGGTGGTCGCGGGGTATCTGATCGCCACGGGGCGGTACGACATCGCATTCCTCGTGGCCGGGTTCTTCGCGTTGGCGACGCCGTTTCTCGCCGCTGGGTGGCCGTCAACGCCTTCGTCGCCTGGGCGGACGCCGCGCATCCGTCAGATTGCGCATGGGATTCTCGACGTCTCTCGCCAACCACTGATTCTCATGACCAGCCTCGCGCAGGCAGCGCAGTTCGTGCTGAACGGCACGCTCAACGCCTTCCTCCCGCTATTTGCGCGTGACGTCCTCGGCGTCGGTCCTGCTGCGCTTGGCTGGCTGTTCGCCCTGCGAACGATCTCGACGTTGGCGACACGCCCGCTCATGGGCATGCTGTCCGATCGGATCGAGCGGCAAGGGGTGATCGTGGCGGGCCTGACCGTGTGCGCTGGAGCGGTGCTGCTCGTCTCGTTCGCGACGAGTGTGCTCGGCCTCGTCATCGCCATCGTGTCGTACGCCATCGGTGTGGCGGTTACGACTGCTGCGACCAGCGCCTTCATCACCGACCTGTCGCGACGTGCGCGCTACGGGGCGGCGCATGGTGTGTTCGGGACGATTTACGACGTCGGCGACGCCCTCGGACCGATCGCGGCCGGCGTCCTCGTCGCGAGCATCGGATACGCGCGCATGTTTCAAGTCATGGCCACGGTCGCGCTCGTCGTCACGATCCTGTTCTATCTGGTCTCGCGTGTGCACCGGCCATCACAGGCGGCCAATGCGAACAGTGGATGACAGTCCATCGATGTCACTCGTCACAGAAAGGAACGATCAGTATGCGAATCACGGCTCTTGTGCTCGCGCTCGTCAGCGGAGCTGCTGTGGCGGCCGCTGAAACTCGCACGGTCGATTTCTCCGCCGACACGGTCGGTCAGCCTCCACAGGGATTCGCCTTCGGCCATACCGCGAAGGTTGGCAGGCCGGGCAAATGGGTCATCCAAGCGGACGGCGGGAACAAGGTCCTCGCCCAAACGGACGACGATGACACGCGCTCGCGGTTCCCGGTGGCGGTGCTGACGGACATCACGACGGCAGACGTCGATCTCACCGTGCGATTCAAACCCATTTCGGGCCGGGTCGATCAGGCCGCCGGTCTCGTGTGGCGTTATCAAGATGAAGACCACTACTACATCGTCCGTGCCAACGCCCTCGAGGAGAATGTCGTGCTGTACAAGGTCGAGGGGGGGCGGCGTACGGACCTTCCCCTGAAAGGCGAGGGCCGCACGTACGGGAAGGAGACCAAGGTACCAGGTGGCGAGTGGAGCACGTTGCGCGTCGTCGCGAATGGCCCGCGGTTCGAGGTTTATTTCAACGACGCGAAGCTGTACGAGGTCGAGGACACGACGTTCACCCAAGGCGGCAAGGTCGGCCTCTGGACGAAGGCGGACTCGGTGACGCAGTTCGACGACTTGACGGTCGTCACCAAGTAAGGGTATGCACTCCCTCATCAATCGCCTAGCCGTTGTTCATGTGGTCACTGCCGCCGCGCTGCTCGGATCGGTGGCGTGTGGCGCACCAGAGCCCGTACGAGACGCTGCTCGATCGGTCACGATCTACGTCTCGACGGATCGCGTGTTCTCAGAACCGGTGCTCCAAGCGTATCAGCGCCGGTCCGGCGTCACAGTGAACGCCGTCTATGACACGGAAGAAACGAAGTCGACAGGCCTTGCGAATCGGCTCCTGGCCGAGCAGGCGCGGCCCCAAGCCGATGTGTTCTGGTCCAATGAGCCGGTCCGCACGCTCGTGCTCAAGCGGCGCGGAGTGCTGGCACCGTACCGGTCGCCGAGCGCCAAGGGCGTCCCAGCCGCCCTCGTCGATCCCGAAGGCTATTGGACCGGGTTCTCGGCGCGCATGCGGGTCATCGCCTATAACACCACACTCGTGAAGCCCGAAGAGGCGCCGCAGTCAGTGTTCGAGCTAGCTGACCCGACATGGCGCGGGCAGGTGGCGATCGCGGACCCGCGCTTCGGCTCCACGTCCTTCCACGTCGCGGCGCTTTACGCAATCGCTGGCGACCAGAAGATGGACGACTTCTTCCGCCGGCTGAAGGCGAACGGAGTCCGCGTCGTGGATGGCAATTCAGTCGTCCGCGACCTGGTGGCTCGAGGGGACATCAAAGTCGGGTTGACGGATACCGACGACGTCAACGTCGCAATTGAGGACGGGCAGCCCGTCGCCATGGTGCTGCCGGACAAGGACGGGCTCGGCGTGCCGGTGATGCCCAATATGGTGTCCCTCGTTGCGAACGGGCCGCATCCGGACGAGGGGCGTCGACTCATCGACTACCTGCTGTCGGCTGACGTGGAGCGCCAGCTTGCACGCTCGGAGGCTGTGCAGATTCCGCTGCACGTGGGTGTCGAGGGGCCAAAGAACATACCCGCTATCGACACATTCAAACCGATGACGCTCGACTATGCGAAGGCAGCGAGCCGTGTGGAAGACGTGACGAGTAAGCTCGCCACGATTCTGGGCCTCTGAACGGCGGAGCTGCTTTGCCAGGTTCACGAAGGTAGCGAACGACATGTGGCGGAGGCAGCCCGTTCGAACTGGCGTCATCGGCCTCGCGACGGCGGTATTTCTCGTGTGCTGTGTCCTGCCGATCGTGTACCTGCTGGCCACGGCGCTGACAGACGGGAGCCGCACGCCAGTGACCTCGTTGCTGCTCGACGCACGGCAACGTGGGCTCTTGTACAACACCGCGTTTCTCGGCGTGGGCACAGCCCTGTGTGCCACCGTGCTCGGCGTGCCGCTCGGGACCGCCCTGGCGCGTGTTCCGCTGCGTCGCAAAGGCTTCGCCCGTCTGGCACTCGCGGCACCTGCCCTCCTGCCGCCGTATATTGTGGCGCTGGCGTGGGTGTATCTGGGTGGCAGTCGCGGGCTCCTGGCCACCGCCATGGGTCGTGATGTCCTGTCTGAGTGGACCTACAGTCTGCCAGCGGCGATCGCGGTCCTGAGCGTGGTGTTCTATCCCCTGTCGATGCTGGCCACCGAGGTGGCCATGCGGCGCATCGACGGGCGCCTCGAAGAAGCGGCGCTGGTGGTTGCGCCGCCCGCGCGCGTCCTGTGGCGCATCACGCTCCCCCTCGCGGCGCCAAGCGTTCTGGCCGCGGCGCTCGTGATCTTCGTGCTGGCGGTCTCAGAGTTCGGTGTGCCCGGACTACTGCGGGTGCGCGTGTATACAACGGAAGTGTTCACCGCCTTCGCGGCGCTCTACGACTTCACACGCGCGATGCTCATGGCGGTGCCACTGCTGGTAGTCTGCGCTGTCATTGCCGCTGCCGCCGCCGCGCTCGCGGAAGACCGTCTAGTGACACCGCGCCGGCGCACGGGCACGCCTCCGCCACTCGTCGAATCCTGGCATCGCCCAGCCGAACTGCTCGTGGCTGGCGTCATGGTTGCAGCCCTCGGCTTGCCGGTGGGGATCCTCGCACGCGAGGCTCTGAGCACGCGCTCCTTGGCTGCGGTGTTCGCGGGCTCAGGTGACGCCATCGCGAACAGCCTCGCCCTGTCTGCGTTGGGCGCGACGGTCATCGTCAGCGTCGCGGTCTGGCTCGGGTATGCCCGCGCGCGCGCCGGTCGGCGCGTGGGACAGCTTGTGGACATGGCGTTCGTCGTCTTGTTTGCGGTGCCCAGCACTATCGTCGGCGTCGGCCTCATTGGCCTCTGGAATCGCCCGGGGTTGCTTGGCATGGCATACGGGACCGACGTCATGGTCCTTCTGGCGTACCTTGCGCGTTTCCTTCCTGTAGCGGCACTGATCCTCGCCGCGGTCATCCGCTACGTGCCGCTGGCGCACGAGGAGGCGGCCGCGGTCAGCGGAGCGGGATGGCTGCGGACGATGGCCAGGATTGTCGCGCCGCAGGTGCGTCTCGGCGTCTCGACAGCCTGGCTAATCACGTTCGTGCTGGCGTTTGGCGAGTTGGGCGCGACCATCCTCGTCACACCACCGGGCGAGTCGACGCTCCCGATTCGGATCTACACGATCATCGCGAACACTCCTGCGTCGCATGTCGCGACGCTCGCGTTGCTGCAGACCGCCGTCATCTTCACGCCGCTGGCACTCATCGGAGCGGCGTTCTCGGTCCGCCCTTCGACTTGTGCTCAGGGCGTCCCGAGCGTCGTCGAGGGACGGCTGCGCCGATGACGGCTCCCCTCATCACGCTCATCCAAGTCAGCAAGCGCTTCGGTCCCCACGAGGCAGTCAGTGGCGTGTCACTGGAGATCGCCGATGGGGAGATCGTCGTCATCCTGGGACCCAGTGGGTGCGGCAAGACGACCCTCCTGCGGCTGATCGCCGGCCTCGACGTGCCAGACGAAGGTGAGATACGCCTGGCGGGCCGGTGTGTGGCTCGTGGGGGCCGCAGCCTCGTGGCGCCTCACGAGCGCGGCATCGGATTGGTGTTTCAGGACCTAGCCCTCTGGCCGCATCTGACCGTTCACGAGCAGCTCGATTTCGTGCTCGCATCCGCGCGCCTTCCGCGGCGCGAACGACCGCGCACGATCCAGGAAGCGCTCACGCTCGTGCGCATCCAGGCGCTTGCGACCCGCTATCCGCATGTGCTCTCGGGCGGCGAGCAACAGCGGGTCGCGCTGGCACGCGCGTTGGTCGGCCGGCCGCGCGTGCTGCTGCTGGACGAGCCGCTCTCGAGCCTCGATGCCGACTTACGGGCGTCGGTGCGCGCCGATCTCGCAGACCTGCAGCGGACACTGCACGTGACGGCGATCTACGTCACACACGACCGCGAAGACGCCGCTGTGCTCGCCGATCGCATTGTTCAGATGCGTGGCGGCCGCATCGTCGATGTCAGCGGCACAGGGCGGAAGGAGACACGCGCGTGAGAATCGCCGTCGCGATACTGGCCATCGGGCTCTTCGCGACCTCAGACGTGTACGCACAGGAACGCGGCGATTGTCGCCTCCTCTGTGCGCCCGAGCTCAAAGTGGAGCCAACGGTGACCTTCAGCAATATCTTCGCTGCGCCTCGGATCACCCACGCGGACGGTACGGAGACACGCGAGCCGCGGGCCACGAACTTCGAGATGATCCTCTCGCTCGGCCTGCCGACGCGGGTGCCATGGCTGGAGTTCACCGTCGAGGCAATCGTCCTCCCGTTCGACGGTGACAGCACGCCGGAGCTCGAGCTGGAGACGAATCTTATCTGGCTCCCATCGGACCGCACACGCGGCTGGTTGAGCTCGCATTTCGACATCGTGGACAAGTTTAGCGTCGCGGAGCGGCCGACTGACCGGCGGGCCTACACGCACAAGGTCAACTTCGAGCTCGATACCAGTCTGGCAATCTTCAACTGGCTCCCAGAGAGTCGCTGGCTGCACGGCGTTGAGCTGGAAGGATCGCTGGACTATGTCGCGACCGGACTCCCGAGCGCCGGCGACCGCGTTGATAGCGTCCGGTTCGTCGACGACGCCAGCCCCTGGTCGTTCTCGATCGTGTGTGTTCTTCCTGTCGCGCCATTATGAAGTGGAGCGGGCTCCTGACGCTGGGTGGCCGAACCGGTCGTACAGGATCGGGACCACCACCATATTCAAGGCCGTGGAGCTCAGGAGCCCGAACATGATCACCAGTGCCATCGGCGCCTGAATCTCGCTGCCTGGCTGCCCCGCAGACAGTGCGATGGGCACCAATGCGAGCCCGGCGGCCAGCGCGGTCATCAAGATCGGGACGAGCCGCTCGGTGGCACCACGGACGACAGCGGTTCTGAAGTCAGCTATGCCCTCCTGCTCCTGCAAGTGGCGTATGTGCGAGACGAGCATGATGCCATTCCGTGTGGCGATGCCGAACAGCGTGATGAAGCCGACGATCGACGCCACCGACAAGACGCCGCCCGCCAGGTAGACACCCACGACGCCGCCGATGAGCGCGAGCGGCAGGTTTAGCATGATCAATAGGGTATCCCGCGAGGAGCCGAAGGCAGAGGAGAGGATGAAGAAGATCGCGATCACGACGCCGAGCGACAGCCAGATCAGTTGCTGCGACGCCTGGGCTTCGCTCTCGAACTGCCCGCCGTACTCCACGCGATAGCCCTGCGGCATCGTGACGCTCTGCGCGATGCGCGCCTGAATGTCGTTGACAACGCTCCGCAGAGCCCGGCCGCTCACGTTGCTCTGCACCACGATACGACGCCGCACGTTCTCGCGCATCACGAAGTTCGGTCCGCGATCACGCTGAATGCCGGCAACCGCAGACAGCGGAATCTGACGACCATCGGGCGTTTGAATCCGCGTCGTGCCGACCGATTCCAGATCCGTTGATTCGTCGATGGCATAGCGGACAACAAGCGGGAACGCGACCTGGCCCTCGAGGACCTGACCGACGGCATGGCCGACACGAGCCGTCTGAAGCGCGTCGGCAACAGCACCGGTTTCCAGGCCGTGACGCGTGGCCGCCCCTGGATCGACTCGAACCTTGAGTGTCGGGATGTCTGCCTGCGCTTCGATCGACAAGTCGACGACACCGGGGACCTGCGCCATTTCAGCCTGAACCCGCGCGGCAAGCTGCCGCAAGACCTGCAGATCATCGCCGAAGATCTTCACCGCGATGCTGGCCCGCGTGCCGGAGAGCATGTGATCGATGCGGTGCGAGATCGGTTGGCCGATCGTCACATTCGTCCCGGGCAGCAGCGACGCCTTTTGCCGGAGCTCCTCCAGTACGGCTTGGCGAGGACGGTCCTTCATGGCGAGACGCACGTCGATCTCGGCTGACTCGACACCCTGCACATGTTCGTCGAGCTCCGCTCGTCCGGTCCGGCGCGCGGTAGATGTGACTTCCGGAACGCTGAGCATGAGCCGCTCGAGGGCATTTCCGAGCGCGTTCGAATCCGCGAGGCTCGTTCCGGGGACCGTGACGGCGCTGACGGTCAACGCGCCCTCGTTGAACTCCGGGAGAAAGGAGCGGCCCGCGGCAAGGCCACTCGCGACCGCTGCAATGAGCAGCGCCGCTGCGGTCGCGATGACAGTACGTCGATAGCGGAAGGCGCGTGCGAGCCACCGTTCGTATCCGCCTTTGAGCCGGCGCGTAAGAGCGGGCTCCGTTCCCGCGGCGATCAACCGGGATTTCGGCAGCAGCCATGAACAGAGCACTGGCGTGACGGTGAGCGCCACGACC
>JBOGIN010000827.1:0-4377 GCA_050742275.1 Vicinamibacteraceae bacterium | reverse complement strand
ACCGACACTGCTTTGATGACGACGGCAGGATGTTCTTTGCCGTCGCCAGGGACGGCCGCCCGCTGAGAAAGCGCCGCTATCTCTTTTCCGAAGCGTTCGCGGTCATTGCGCTCGCGGCGTTTGGCAGGGCTGCCGGCGACGAGCGCTGCGGGACGCAGGCGCTGGATCTCTTCCGGCTGCTCCTGAAGTACCACCAGGAGCCCGGGCTGCTCGAGCCGAAGGTCCTCCCGGCAACCCGGCCCATGAAGGGGCTGGCGATGCCGATGATCTTGATCGCGACGGCGCAGGAGCTTCGAAAGACGGTCGACGATCCGATCTGCAACAGCGTGATCGACAGCAGCATCCATGAAATCGAACAGCACTTCCTGGCTCGGGATCTCCGCTGCCTCCTGGAGACGGTGGGTCCGGACGGCGAGCTCTACGACACCTTCGAAGGACGCATGGTCTGTCCCGGCCATTCGATCGAAACGGGTTGGTTCATCCTCGAAGAAGCCCGTCAGCGGGGGAACGACGCGCGGCTGATCGAGCTGGGCACGACGATTGTCGACTGGTCTCTCCGACTGGGATGGGACGAGCGTTACGGTGGCCTCTTGTATTACTGCGATGCGCGCGGCCGGCCCTCCTCGGAATACGCGCACGACATGAAACTGTGGTGGCCGCACAACGAGGCAATCGTCGCGACGCTGCTGGCGTACCACCTGACAGGCGAGGACAAGTACGCCCGATGGCATGCCATGGTGCACGATTGGGCGTACGCGCACTTTCCGGATCCGTTGCATGGAGAGTGGTTCGGTTATCTCCACCGCGATGGCACGGTCTCCACGCCGCTGAAGGGCAATATGTGGAAGGGCCCGTTTCACCTGCCGCGCATGCAGTGGTACTGCTCTCTCCTGATCGACGATATGCTCGGCGGAAGGGTGTCGTGACGGGTAACGCGCTGGAAGTACAGCTGCGAGCCATCGACTACGGCGTGATGGCCGCCTACATGCTCGTGCTCCTCGCGCTCGGACTCGGTCTGCGCAAGCGGGCAGGCACGGACATGGAGAGCTACTTCCTCGCCGGACGCAAGATGCCCGGATGGCTGAACGGTTGCTCCTACGCGGCCACCTGCCTGAACGCCGACGTCGCGCCAGCATATTGCGGAATGACCGTGATCACGGGCCTCTTCGTCTGCTGGTGGTATTTCAGCCGGTTCGGCCTCGCGCTGATGATCGGCGGCATTCTCTTCGCCGTCTTCTGGCGGCGGTTGTCGATCATGACGTCGCCGGAATTCTACGAGCTTCGCTTCGGCGGCGCACCCGCCGCGGCCATTCGGACGTGGGTGGCCATGCGGAGCGCCTTCGTCGCCGTCGTGGCCTGGACCGGCGCCGGCCTTCTCGGGATGCAGAAGATTGCGCAGCCGCTGCTTGGCTGGGACCTGTGGACCACCTTCGCCATCGTCATCCCCATCATCCTCTTCTACGTGCTGCTGTCCGGATACATCGGGGTCGTGGTCTCCGACTTCTTTCAAACGCTCGTCATCATCGGCGCCTCCCTGACGCTGATGTGGGCCGTGCAGGTGGACTTTGGCGGTCCCAGTGGGCTGTACGAGGCCCTCGTCGCGTCATTCGGGCCCGGCGTGGTGAGCTGGTATCCACCGCGGCATCACGAGCTGCTCGGCGTGTTGGGCGTCGTCGCGTGGACGGTGGGCACGGCGGTGGGCTACGGTGGCGACGCTGCGCCAATGGCTGGCGCGATGGAAGGGCAGCGCATCCTCTCGTGCCGCGACAGCCGCGAAGCGGCCAAGATGTACGTCTGGACGCAGGTGATCCTGTTCCTGATGCTGGCGCTGCTCACGTTGCCGGCGCTCGGCGCCGCCGTTCGCTGGCCGGGCCTGCGCGACGGGACCATCGACAAGGAGCTCGCCTACGGCTTGCTCCTGGGCCACTATCTGCCGCCGGGTCTGCTGGGGCTGGCCATCAGCGCCATTCTCGCGTCGATTATGTCCACCGTGAGCTCCAACATGAACTTCGGGGCCCAGGTCTTCCTCAATGACGTGTATCGCCGATCGCTCGTCCCGGGCGCGTCCGACCGGCACTATCTGTTCGTCGGGCGGATCGTGGCCGCGGTCATCGTCGTCCTGGCCATGGTGGTCGCCACCTCGGCGCAGAACGTGATCGACATCGCCGTATTCATGCTCGGCTTGGCGTCCGCAGAGCTGCCGGCCAACTGGGCGCAGTGGTGGTGGTGGCGCTTCAACGGCAAGGCGCGACTGGCCGCGTCGTTCGGAGGGCCGCTCCTGTTGCTGTTCAATCAGTTCGTCGTGTTTCGATACATCATCGATGCTGGGTCGGCGTCGGTCTATCTCGTTGTCTTTGCGTCGATGGGGGCGACCACTGTGCTATGGGTGGCCGTCGCGCTGCTGACCCAGCCAGAGCCCGAAGAGAAGCTGCTCGACTTCTACCGGCATGCTCGGCCGATCGGGGCGTGGGGCGCCATTGCCCGAAAGGCCGGGATGAGCCCGACTGGCTGGGGCCCGGTCGTTCGCGGGCTCGGCATCGCGGGCTGCGGCGCGGTCATGGTCGGCGCCGGTATCGTGGCGCTCTCCTGCGCCTACGTCAGCCGGTCGAGCGCTGCCATCCTCGCACTGCTCGTGAGCCTCGTTGCCGGAGCCGCGTTTGGGCGCTGGTTCTCGCCGTTCATCAGGGATCTCCAGCACCAGAACGACGACCGGGTGATGTGAGGAGAATCAACGTTTGAAGAGCCCTTCGGAAACGGGCACATTGAAACGCTCAGACTCACTGGAGGTCAGGCATGGCCACGACTCGAACGCGCACCGTGCTCGTCACCGGCGCCACGGGCAAACAAGGCGGCGCGGCGGCACGGGCATTGCGCGCACACGGCCACCGGGTGCGCGCTCTCACTCGAAACCCGAACACCCCTGCGGCAGAAGCATTGAGGCACGCGGGCGCCGAGCTCGCAACCGGCAGCTTCGACGACGGCGCTTCGCTCGAGCGAGCGGTCAGCGGCACTGATGTCGTCTTTACGATGAGCACGCCATACGAGGCCGGACCGGAGGCCGAGACGCGGCACGGCATTGCTATGGTGGACGCCGCGCAGGCCGCGGGCACGCAGCATTTCGTCTTCACCTCCGTGGCCAGTGCCGATCGCAAGACGGGCATCCCGCACTTCGAGAGCAAGCTCGCGGTCGAAGAGCACCTTCGTCGCAGCACGCTTCCCTTCACGATCATCGCACCTGTCTACTTCATGGAGAATCTGCTCGCGCCGTGGAACCTTGCGGGGCTCCAGAAGGGCGTCTTTGCCCAGGCGCTGCCAGCTGGACGCAAATTGCAGCAGATTGCCGTGGCCGACATCGGCGCCTTTGCGGCGCTGGTTATCGGCACACGAGATCAGTTCCTGGGCACGCGGATTGATCTGGCATCCGACGAGCTCACAGGCGAGGAGATGCTCGGCATCGTCTCCAAGGTCTCTGGCAAGCACGTCCGCTACCAGGAGCTGCCGCTCGACGCCATCCACCGCGACAACGCGGATCTGGCCGCCATGTACGAATGGTTCGATCGCGTCGGTTACAGCGCAGACATTGCCGCTCTTCGTCAGACGGCGCCGGATGTCGACTGGCACCGCTTCGAAGACTGGGCTCGCGAGCAGGACTGGAGCTTTCTCGGGGCGCGTCAGGAATAGCGAGCCGCTCCTGTCTGCTGTTCTCTCCATCGCCTGATCGCCTTGGCGTGCTTGGGATAATGACTGTACGTGTCGAGGCGCAACCGGCGGCGGAAGCGCGTTTCCCTAATCAATTGATCCACCGGAGCCCGCTCGATCAGGGCGATCAGCCGTTGGTGAATTTCCTCCTGCTGCCGGAACACGTCGGAGAGCGAGAGGCCTGCCTTCTTCTTCGTCATCACGGCATTGAACGCGTCGATGCCGCCGTAGGTGGTCGAGTACCGGGCTGGCCGCCGCCCCGCGAGGATGGATGGCAGGTGCTCCAGCGCTTCCTCCTCCCACGTGGTGACGTGCGCAATGATGTCTCGGACCGACCAGGCGCCGGTGACACCTGGCACCATTAACTGCGCTTCAGAGAGGCCAGCGTACGATGCGCTGAACGCCAGCCAAGCCTGATCGAGTCGTTGCAGCAGTTGCCGTCGATCCATCGTCTCGTCCCGTCACATAGTATGAGGCAGAGGACGACGGCGGCCACTCTGTTTCTTGCGGTCAAAGCGAGTACCCACGCCACGATGGTCGCACTCTCCGTTGGTGTCACGGAAGAGCGGAGTTAGAATCAAGGAGAGAGTCATGAACCCGACTAGTGGCCTGTAGCGCGCGTGGACCCACGAGGTGTAGCGAGGGGCCTTCAGGCCCCTCGGCGCGCGGCCTGAAGGC
>JBOGIN010000826.1:0-2944 GCA_050742275.1 Vicinamibacteraceae bacterium | reverse complement strand
TCGGCGATCGCGAAAAGGTCCGATACCGGGCCGCGCTCGACGATCTCCGGCTCGGCGCGACCCGAGTCCACGTCGAGGCTCCGGGCACGGACGATCAGCCGTTCGCGATCCAGCTCGATTGTCCCGGTGACGAGGCTCGCGGCACCGACCACCTCGGCGACGCGCACGACGGTCGCGTAGCTCAAGCGCGTTCCGGTCGGCAGTTGCATGCCCTCCAAGATGCGAGCCCGTTCGCGTCCCGTGTACGCCGCTCTGCCCGCCATCCTCAGACCGTCGGCGACCAGCGTGGCCACACCTTCACCCAGCCAGACGAGGCGGGGATCCTCGCCGGTCCCCTCGAACGCCACGACAAGGTCGCGGGCCATCCCGCCGGGGGCGCTGAAGCTTGGCGCGGCGGCCAGCGCGGGCATCCCCGCTGGCGACGCGAGGATGGCCGTGAGCAACCCGACCGCCGCGGCGACGGTCTGAGCCACCCGGCCAACGCTACCAGTTCGGATCACGAAGCATTCTCCCCTGCTTGTATCAGCCGGCCGTGCTCCGCGGGCTGCTGCCGCGGCACGTCGCTGGTCATGCGATCGCCAACTGTTATTGTGAACGTGCAGCAGGCGGCGCCCATGGCGCGGCAGGTCACGATCGACACACTGCAGTGAAAGCGGTCGAGCCGAAACAAATGCTCGATGGCGTCCGCGTAGTACGCGCACAAGGGCACGTCGGACGGGCTGCGCACCTCGCAAAATACCGAGCCGGCGAGCTCGACCACCGGCGCGGGACCGCTCGTCCGAACCGTCAGCCGGCCTTCACGCGAGGTCGTTCCCAGCAGTTGGCTTGCGAGGTGCAGCAGCCGGCGAACCCGGAACGCGCGGGGCACCAGCCGTTGCGCGACGATGCGCGTCGACCACGGAAGGTCATCGTAGGTCCACTGGGCGGCGTAGCGGCCAGCCGTTTTCACGACGTCGCCGTATGCGTCTCCCTCCCGTCGCAGGAAGCTCAACACGGCGGAGATCGAAGCGACGCTGAGCTCGCTCTTTCGCCAATTGAAGGGCTTCAGCCAGGTCTCGTAGAACTCGAGCTGCAGCGGCAGGCAGTCGGCGATCGCCTGATGAATGCTCGCCGCGACGAGACGGTCGATTCTCCCTTCGCCCATTCTTTGATAGTGTTACGACGATGATCGGACGTCGACGGTACGTGGCCAGCCGTCTTTAGACCGCTCGCCCGCCCGGCCTGAAGGCCGCGCGCTCCGTACTGGATACGACACCATTTCTTACTTCCTGCTGCTCGATCCGCCCGTGGTTCACACGCCCAGTGATCACAACACGACGGACGACTGGGGCGCGGCCATCCTGGCGGGCGGCCGGAGTCGTCGGCTCGGCGGATGCGACAAGGCGCGGCTGCTCGTCGGCGGCACGCGTGTGATCGATCGACTCGTGGCGGCGGTTGACCCGCTCGCTCGGCATCTTGTCATCGTCACGAACCTGCCGGACGCGTATCCGGAGCTGGCGCTGCCAACGATTGCGGACCGGCTGCCGGGGCGCGGCGTCCTAGCCGGCATCGAGGCGGCGCTGGGCGCAACCGACGCCTCACAAGTGCTCGTCATGGCGTGCGATATGCCCTTTCTCCACCGCGCGTTCCTGGCAGACCTGATGCGGGCCGGACGCGACGCGCCAATCGCAGTGGCTCGATCCCGCGATGGTCGATATCCCGTCTGCGCCTCGGTTGCGCGGAGCTGCTACGACACGGTCCGCGAGCTGCTCGAGGCCGGCCGCTTGTCGTTCCGCGAGTTGCTCGGGTCGCTGCAGGTCCGTGAGCTCGAGCCAGCGCTGCTTCGCAAGCACGATCCGGACGGTGTGCTCCTGCTCAATATCAATACACCGCTTGATTACGCGCGCGCGTTGGCCGCGTCAGGACCCGATTGGCGGGCATCGTACCCGCATGGTGCAACGTGAGTCAAACCGCTGGCGAGTCGAAGGGCCGTTTCCTGTTTCCCGTTTCCCGTTTCCCGTTTTCCTGAATCCCGATGATCCTCCCGATTGAACAACAGATTCGCGCTCGACTCACCGAGCTGCTCGCCCGTCGGTACGAATTGTCTCCCAACGAGCTGCCGGCGCTGGTCATCGAAACGCCACCGCGGCGAGCGCTCGGAGATCTCGCCTTACCCGTGGCCTTCGAGCTGGCACGCCGCCTCAAGCGGGCGCCACGTGTGATTGCCCAGGAGATCGTCGAAGCGCTGGGGCCAGTTGACGGCGTCGCCCGCGCGGTCGCCGCACCCAACGGGTATGTGAACCTGTTTCTCGCCCGCGCGAGCCTCTTACGGGCCGGCCTGACAGAGACCGCTCAGACGCCTACCTCGTCCGGCGCGGTGCCGCCTGTCAAAACGATTGTCGAGCATACGTCAATCAACCCCAACAAGGCGGCACACATTGGCCATCTCCGCAACGCGGCCATTGGCGACACGCTCGTGCGCCTCCTCCGCTTCCTCGGCGCGCCCGTCGAGGTGCACAACTACATCGACGACACCGGCGTACAAGTGGCGGATGTCGTCGTTGGCTTCCGCGAGCTGGAACGGAAAACGCCTGCCGACGTTCGCCGGCTGGCAGACGAGACTCGGTTCGACTACTACTGCTGGGATCTCTATGCGCGCGTGACCGAATGGTACGAAGAAGATCGGGCGCGGCTCGCGACGCGCTCGGCCACCCTGCATGCCATCGAGCGCGGCGACGGCGACGCACCGGCCATGGGCGCCTTCATCGCGGATCGCATCGTCCGTGCCCACCTCCGGACGATGGGCCGGCTTGGCGTCGACTACGACTTGCTCACCTGGGAAGGCGACATCCTGCGCCTGAAGTTCTGGGCGACCGCATTTGAAACGTTGAAACGCGAGGGTGTGATCTTCCTGCAGCAGGAGGGGCGCCTTGCCGGCTGTTGGGTCATGCGCATCGACGAAGAC
>JBOGIN010000825.1:0-3385 GCA_050742275.1 Vicinamibacteraceae bacterium | reverse complement strand
GGCATTCGCGTCAACGCCGTGGCGCCCGGCTGGGTGAGGGTCGGGAGCCAAGAGGGAATCCTCGGAGAGCAGTTCGACTGGCAGAGAGCAGGTGAATCGCTTCCGGCGGCCTTTGTCGGCGCGCCGGAGGACATCGCCGAGGCGGTGCTCTTTCTCGCCGATGAAGCGAGCCGTTTCCTGGTCGGGCAGACGGTGATCGTCGACGGCGGCCAGCTCGCCATGATGCCGGCGATCGGCAGCATCCTGCAGCCCAATCAAGCCCGATTCGGCCGCGGCTATATCTCGGGCTCCTCCGACGACTGATTGGGAGTCGGCGGATTTGCCCACGTGACTGGCAGGGGTGCTGCGCGCACGACGGCACCGGCGACGGAGTCTTGCATCTCGCGCGACGGCGGCCGTCAGGAGGTGCTAGAGATCATGGAGAACAAGTTGACCGTGTCCGACTACAGCTCGGACTATGCGCTCACGGCGGGGAGCTTCCACCCCAAGTCGGCTCCCGGATTCCTCACGCTGGAGGAGATCGTGCGCGCCTACGGCAAGCTCGGTGTCGATGGGATCGAGTTGAATCACGGCTACTGGGAGTCCCGATCGGCGCAGCAGCTGCGGCGGCTGGTCGAGGATGCCGGGACGTCGGTGGTCTGCTACGTCTTCTTCGTCAATTTGGCGCTCCCATCGACGGCGCGGGTGAACGCGCTTGGCGAGGCGGAGCGCCTCCTGGATCGGACCGCCGCGCTCGGCGCAGAGCGCGCTTTCGTGGTGCCGGCGGAGGTCGTTCCTGACTACACGCTGGACCAACAGGCGGGGTGGCTCGTCGAGGGGGTGAGGGAGCTGGCCGAGCAGGCAGCACGCCGAGGGCTGCTGGTGATCTCGGAGAACATCGACTATCCGCCCGTGCGACCGCTCATGGGGACGGCCGCACAGTGCCGGCAGATTTGCGAGCAGGTCGGCTCCCCCACGTTTCGGCTGATCTATGACGCGTGCGCCCCGGTCTTCGTAGAGGAAGAGTCGCTGGACGGCTTGCGAACGATGTTTCCGTTTGTGGCGCACGTTCATCTGAAGAACACGCGTCCAATCGGTCCGGGTGAGGTGCGTGAGCGGACGCTCGACTCCAACGGTGGGCGGCGCTACACGGGCACGAAGCTCGCCGACGGCGTCGTCGACATCGCCGGTGTCGTCAGCGAGCTGCGGAAGATGGGATATCGTGACTACATCCAGGTGGAGTACCAAGGCGAGGAGCATCCCACCAACGCCCTCCGCGAGAACATCGAGTACGTCAGGACCCTCATGGCGGCGACCGTGCGGACGGCGTGAGCGCGGCCGGGGCGATCCGCGGGCTCATCGACGCTCCGCCGCAGGAACCGGCGCTCATGACAGCGACAGCCGACTCCCTTCTCGTCGCCAGACGCGAGCCTCTGGGCCGCGCTGTCGAGACCTTGATCATCGAGAACGATCTGATCCAAGCGCAGTTCCTTCTCGACCAGGGGTGCGACCTGTATCGATTGATCTACAAGCCGAAGGGGACGGACGTTCTCTTCAAGGTGCCCTATCCGACGCGCGAGCCGGGCGTAGGGCCCGCTCCAGCGGGCGACTCGCTCGAACAGTGGCTCGCCTACTATCGCGGCGGGTGGCAAGTGCTGTTTCCCAACTTCGGGCCGGAGGTCGAGTACCGGGGAGCGCGCCTCGACATGCACGGCGAGGCGGCGCGCGTTCCCTGGCGGCTCATTTCCACCGCACGCGAGGGCAATCGGCTGGACGCCTCCATGGCCCTGACGCTGCGCAAGAGCCCTGCGCGAATCGAGCGGCGCGTGACGCTCGGTGTCGGAGAGCCGGCTCTCGAGATCGAGGAGCGTGTCACCAACCTGGCGGCAATGCCGCTGGACTGCGTCTGGGCTCACCATCCGGCGTTCGGCGCGCCGTTTCTCTCGCCGGCGTGTCGCATCTTCACCGGGGCGACGCGGGTCGAGGCAGATCCCGCTTACCACGCGGACGCCAACGATCTGGCGCACGGCAAGGCACGGGAGTGGCCCTGGGCCGAGGCGCTCGACGGCGAACGACTGGACCTGTCGCGCGTTCCGGCACGGGCGAGCGGTTGCTCCCGTGTGGCAGTTCTGAGCGGCTTTTCGGAGGGCTGGTACGCCATTCAGAATTCGGAGCTCGGGCTCGGTGTCGGGCTCGCCTGGGACAAGGACATCTTCCCCTACGCGGGCCTCTGGCAGGAAGCCAGCGGAGAGCAAGGATATCCCTGGTTCGGTAGAGGCTACGTGACGGCCATCGAGCCGTCGAGCAGCTACTTTGGCCATGGGTTGACTCGGATCATGGAAACGACGGGTACCCAATTGACGATCGGGCCCGGCGCAAGCGTAACGGCGCGTATGAGGGTCCTCTTCTTCGAGGGCCATCGCCCACCCGGTCGAATCGGGTTGGACGGTACGCTGGAGCGGTGACGGGGTGGAGATATGCCTGTGACCTTCCACTGGTTGGCGCATGCGTCCTTCCTGATCGAAGGGCACGGGATGCGGATCCTCACCGATCCGTACACGCCGGAGCTGATGGGGTTTCGTCCGATCACGGCCCAAGTCGACCTCGTGATTCGGAGCTCTCGAGACGACGCGGGGCATTGCTGCGCCGAGCGCCTCCCCGGGGCTCCGCACGTGGTGACCGCCACTGATCTGGTTGCCGGGCCGTTGCACGTCAAGGGCATCCGTATCACCGCCGTTGCCGTTCGAGAGAGCGTGGCGCACAAGAGGGAGCCGCTGGATAGCGCCATGTATCGGTTTCACCTCGAGGGGCTGGACGTCGTTCACATGGGAGATGTCGGCAATGCCCTCAGCGCGTCGCAGCTCGACGCACTGCGGGGTGCAGACGTGCTGCTCGCGCCGGCGGGCGGTGCCCCGACGATCGATCTAGACGATCTCTATGCCGTGATCGAGGAGGTAGCGCCAGGCTGGGTCATCCCGATGCACTACCACCTTCCGGGATGCGCATTCTCCATGCTGCCGGTGGAGGCCTTTCTCAAGTATTTCGATCCGGCGCAGATCCAGATCCTCGCCACCTCCACCATCGAGCTGGATGCCGGCCAGCGAGCGGACAGGCCCGGCTTGATCGTGCTCCAGGCGGCGAATCTTTCCTGACGGAGGCGATTCTGCGACGCAACCAGACGAAGGCCCGGCTCAAGGGCGGTGAGACGGTTCTTGGTTGTTTCCTTCGATTCCCCGATGCAGGAATCGCCGAGCTGCTCGGCTATCTTGGTTGGGACTTCCTCGTCTTGGATGCCGAGCATGGCACGTTGGAGCCGGCGCAGTGTGAGCACGTCGTGCGCGCATGCGAGCTGCGCGGGATTACGCCCGTCGTGCGCGTGCCGAGCCAGGCGCCGCCGATCCTGCTC
>JBOGIN010000824.1:0-11373 GCA_050742275.1 Vicinamibacteraceae bacterium | reverse complement strand
CCCCTTCACCCCTTGATCCCTTGCTCCCTTGATCCCTTGCTCCCTAGACCCCTTGATCCCTTGCTCCTATGACGACCCCGACCCGCGTCCCCGTCGCCATTGAAGACGAAATGAAGCGCTCGTACCTCGATTACGCGATGAGCGTGATCATCGGGCGAGCGCTGCCGGATATCCGCGATGGGCTCAAGCCGGCCCACCGGCGCGTGCTCTACGGCATGCGGCTAATGGGGCTCGGCTCGACCCGCGCTTACCGCAAGTGCGCCAAGATCGTGGGCGAAGTCATGGGGAACTTCCACCCCCACGGCGACCAGTCCATTTACGACACGCTGGTTCGTCTCGCCCAGGACTTCAACATGCGGTACCCCCTGGTGGACGGCCAGGGAAACTTCGGGTCGATGGATGGCGATCCGCCGGCGGCCATGCGCTATACGGAGGCGCGGCTGGAAGCCCTGGCGGAAGGGATGATGGCCGACCTCGGGCAGGACACGGTCGACTTCGTCCCCAACTACGACGAGACGACCGAGGAGCCGATTGTCCTCCCGACGCCGTTCCCAAACCTCCTGGTCAACGGCTCCTCCGGAATCGCCGTCGGGATGGCCACGAACATCCCGCCGCACAACCTGCGTGAGGTGATCGACGCGACCATTGCCGTCACCGAGCCCACGCTCGACGGGACGCGCCTCGCGCGCGACGAGCGGCACCGCCGTCTGATGCAGTTGATCCCTGGGCCCGATTTCCCAACCGGCGGCATCATCGTTGGCAAGCGCGGGATCTATGAGGCCTATCGGAGCGGCCGCGGCATGGTCACGCTGCGCGCGCGCACGATAGTCGAGGATCTACCCAAGAGCGATCGGCAAGCCATCGTCGTCACCGAGATCCCGTACCAGGTCAACAAGGCCAAGCTGATCGAGCGCGTGGCCGACCTCGTGCGCGAGAAGACGCTCGAGGGCATCTCCGATCTCCGCGACGAATCGGACCGGGAAGGCCTGCGGATCGTGATCGAGCTCAAGCGCGACGCGCTGCCCGACGTGGTCCTCAACAATCTCTACAAGCACTCGGCGCTGCAGACGACCTTCGGGGTGATCATGCTGGCGGTGGTCGGCGGCCGCCCGCGGGTCCTGCCGCTCGTGGACGTCATCGACCACTTCGTCGAGTTTCGCCGAGAGGTCGTACGCCGCCGCACCGAGTTCGAGCTGAAGAAGGCGGAGGCGCGCGCGCACATCCTCGAAGGGCTCAAGATCGCCCTCGATCATCTCGATGCCGTCATCGCGCTCATTCGTGCGGCGAAGAGCCCGGCGGAGGCGCGCGAAGGCCTCATGGGCCAGTTCGGGCTGAGCCAGATCCAGGCGCAAGCCATTCTGGACATGCAGCTCCAGCGCCTGACCGGTCTGGAGCGGCAGAAGATTCTCGACGAGCTCGCGGAGGTGCTGCAGACGATCGAGCGGCTGCGCGCGATTCTCGCGAGCGATCGGCTCCTCATGGAGATTGTCATCAAGGAGCTGCACGACGTCCGCGATACCTACGGCGACGATCGTCGCACGGCGATCCTCGAGCAGGAGGGCGAGGACTTCCGAATGGAAGACCTCATCCCCGACGAGGAGATGACGATTACGGTGAGCGGCACGGGGTACATCAAACGCACCGCGATCTCCGCCTACCGGGCGCAGGGCCGCGGCGGCAAGGGCCGCCGTGGAATGACGCTGAGAGCCGAGGACTACGTCACGCATCTGTTCGTGGCCTCGTCACATGCCTATCTGCTGGTGTTCTCGGACCGCGGCCGTGTCTACGCGCTGCGCGTCTACGAGATTCCAGAGGTCGGGGCGGACGGCAAGGGCAAGGCGATTGCAAACCTCGTGCAAATGGCGCCCGACGAGAAGGTCGCCGCGATTGTCGCGGTGCGCGAGTGGCCTGCGGAAGAGGGCCAGCAGTTCATTGTCGCGGGCACACGCAAGGGAATCATCAAGAAGACGGACCTCTACGCGTATCGCAACGCGCGCGCGGGCGGCGTCATTGCCATGGGTGTCGACCCGGACGACCGCGTCATCGCAGCGCGGCGCACCGAGGGGAGCCATGAGATCGTCATCGCCACGCGCCAGGGCGTGGCCATTCGGTTTGCCGAAAGCGACGTGCGGCCGATGGGGCGCACCGCCTACGGCGTGCGCGGCATCACCCTGCGCGAGGGAGACGAGGTCGTGGGGTTGAACGCCGTGACGCCTGGCGGCGCCGTGCTCACCGTCACCGCGCACGGCTACGGCAAGCGCACGCTGCTCGAAGAGTACCGACTGCAGTCGCGCGGCGGCTACGGCGTGATCAACATCCAGACCACCGAGCGCAACGGGCCGGTGGTCGGGATGGTGTACGTGACAGGCGAGAACGAGCTGATGCTCGCCACGCAAAAGGGCAAGGTGCTGCGGATGCCCACAGGGACGCTCCGGCTCATTGGCCGCGTCACGCAGGGTGTCCGCCTCATCGATATCGAAGACGACGATGGCGTCGTCGCAATTGCACGCCTCGATATCGTGCAGGAGAACGGCGAGAACGGGGAAGGCGGCGAGAACGGGGGTTCTGTCGGGGCGAGCGACAGCGACGCCGTGCCGGAAGAGTGACAGTGTACCCCTAGCGTCCAACGAACCGCATCATCGCCTCGGTATACCGCGCGCCAGCAACGGCGCCGACGGGGCAAAGCGCCTCGATTTCCTCGAGGTCTTGTGCGCTCACCGGCACATCCATCGCGGCGACGTTCTGTTCCAGATAACTGCGGCGCTTCGTACCGGGGATTGGAACGATATCGGTTCCCTGCTCCAGAACCCACCGCAACGCAAGCTGTGCGGGCGTGACTCCCTTGCCCTGCGCCAGCGCGCGGATCTTGTCGACCAGATCCAAGTTCTTCTGAAAGTTCTTTCCCTGATAGCGCGGCGCCGCGCGGCGGTAGTCGTCCGGGGCGAAGTCCTCGACGCTGCGAATCTCTCCCGCCAGGACGCCGCGGCCGAGCGGGCTGTACGCCACCAGGCCAATAGCGAGCTCGCGGCACAACGGCAGCACCTCATCTTCCGGATCCCGGCTCCAGAGTGAGTACTCGTTCTGGATGGCCGAGATGGGGTGCACGGCGTGCGCGCGACGGACGCTCTCGATTCCGGGCTCGGACAAACCGAGAAACCGAACTTTCCCCTCCTCGACAAGGCGTCCCATCGCTCCGACCGTCTCCTCGATCGGGACGTCGGGATCGACGCGATGCTGGTAGTAGAGGTCGATCTCGTCGACCCCCAGACGCTGCAAGCTGCCCTCGCATGATTTGCGAACGTAGTCAGGTCGGCCGCACACGCCTCGATACGTGGGGTCGTCCGTGCGGACGATGCCGAACTTCGTTGCGATGAGGGCGTCCCGGCGTCGGCCCCGGAGGGCACGCCCAACCAGGATCTCGTTCGCGTACGGGCCGTACATGTCCGCCGTGTCGAACATCGTCACACCGAGCTCGAGCGCGCGATGAATTGTCGCGATCGCCTCCTGCTCGTCGTGTGGGCCGTAGAACTCCGACATGCCCATGCAGCCCAGCCCGATTGCGGGAACGACCAGTCCTTGTGTTCCGAGAGTTCGCGTTTCCATAGCTCAGAGTCTACGCGGGGCCCAACTGGGTGTAGTGGGCCATCACTTTCTTCTGTCCAAACTCTCTGAAGCGAATGGTGAGCTTCAGCTTCTCGTCTGCCCCCTCGATGCCGACGATGGTTCCCACGCCGAATTGGGGATGGCGGACGCGCAGGCCCGGCCGGAGCTCCGTGGCCGACTGGTCCTCGTTTTCGTAGGCGTAGCTGGGGGGCGCCTCACGCAGCGTGCCGCGCCCGTAGGGCGACGGCCTGCGCTCGAAGGCTGCGCGCCGCCGCGAGGACTCTGAGACGCCAAACGCCGGCACTTCCTCGATGAGGGAGCTGGGGATCTCGTCGAGGAAGCGCGAGCGCTCCGTCGCTTGGTATTCGCCGAAGACGCGGCGGCGGTACGAGCCGGTCAGCACGAGCTGCGCCTGGGCTCGCGTCATGCCGACGTAGCAGAGGCGCCGCTCCTCCTCGAGCTCCTCGCGGTTTTCGCGTGCGCGCGCGTGCGGGACCAGGCCCTCCTCCATGCCGGCAATGGCAACGATCGGGAACTCGAGGCCCTTGGCCGCATGCAGCGTCATGAGCCAGACCCGCGCTTGCTCGCTGCCCTCTGTCTCGTCTGCCTCGGAGAGCAGCGACAGCTTGTCCACGAAGCCTCCGAGCGACGGCTCGGCCTCGCGTTGTTCGTACTCACTGGCAGCGGAGACCAGCTCCTTCAGGTTCTCAAGCCGACTGCGTCCTTCCTCGCTGTGGTCCTCTTCGAGCATGCGCTGGTAGCCGGACTCCTCGACCACGCGTGAAACGGCGTCCGCCACGGAGACCTGTTGGCGGACGACGGTGCCGAGGCGCTCGACGAGCATGGTGAAGGCGCTGAGCGCCGAGGCGCCTCTCGCGGGTAGCCGCCGCGACGCCACGACCTGTGCGCTCCGGGCCCAAAGCGACTGTGATGAGGCAATCTCGAAGAGACCAGCTGTCACCAGCAGAGGCGCGTCCGTCTCCAGTCCCGGCGCCGCCGAGTCCAGAGCTTCCAGGACCGCCTTCCCGATCCCACGCGCCGGCGTGTTCACCACCCGCCGAAAGCTCACATCGTCATGTGGATTGAGCACGAGCTTCAGATACGCCAGGGCGTCCTTGACCTCCTTGCGCTCGTAGAACCGGACGCCCCCGACGATCCGGTAGGGGATCCCGTCGCGCATCAGGGCGTCTTCGATGGCGCGCGACTGGGAGTTGATGCGGTAGAGGATGGCCATCGTGAGCGACGGGTCCTCGGCCGTCCCGCTGCGCGCCACTTGACGAAGGAATTCCGCCTCCTGGAGCTCGTCGGCGCCGCGGAAGTAGCGCACGTTCGATCCGCCCGTGCGATCGGTCCATAGCCGCTTCTCCTTCCGGTCCTCGTTCTGTCGAATCACCGCCGAGGCCGCGTCCAGGATGATCTGGGTCGATCGATAGTTGCGCTCGAGACGCACGATCGTGGCGTCCGGATAATCATGCTCGAAGTCGAGAATGTTGCGGATGTCGGCGCCACGCCATTTGTAGATCGACTGGTCCGGGTCGCCCACGACGGCGATGTTGGCGTGGGCGGAGGTCACATGGCGGACGAGCAAGTACTGCGGGCGGTTCGTGTCCTGGTACTCGTCCACCATCACATAGCGGAACTGGTCGGCGTACCGCAGGCGCACCGGCTCGACGTCGTCGAAGAGCTGCACCGTCTTGAGGAGCAGGTCGTCGAAGTCGAGCGCGTTGGCCGCGGTGAGCGCACGTTGGTAGGCGCGGAAGATCTCGGTAATCTTCTGCTCGCGAAAGTTCAAAAGAGTGTTCTCAACGCCCTCCGGTCCCTGCATTCGATTCTTGATGTCGCTGATGTGCGACAGGGCCGCGCGAGGCTGGATCAGCTTGTCATCGACGTGCAGCTCGCGCATGAGCCGCTTCACGAGCGTCAGCTGGTCGGACGAGTCGTAGATCACGAAGTCGCGGGAGAGCCCTATTGCAGGGGCCTCGCGTCGCAGCAAGCGCGCGCACAACGCATGAAAGGTGGAGATCCAGAGACCGCGCACGTCGGCGCCGAGCAGCCGCGCCACGCGCTGCCGCATCTCGTCCGCAGCCTTGTTGGTGAAGGTGACCGCCAGCACTTCGCGCGGCGCCGCCAGACCGCTGCCGATAAGATTCGCGATCCTGTGCGTGATCACACGTGTCTTCCCTGAGCCCGCGCCCGCGAGGATCAGCAGCGCGCCTTCCGTGTGCAAGACCGCTTCGCGTTGCTCGGGGTTCAGGCCGTCGAGGAAGCTCATAGGATTCAGGATTCAGGATTCGGGATTCAGGAAACCTCGCGGCAGATCGAGGCTGCTCTCATGAAGTATAACCGGCCAGTGACGCGGTGAGGGATCGAGCTTTGCACAACCACGCGAGGGCGGTTGCGACGACAGGTGTTGTTGGCCGCTGAGAGTGGGGTGAATATTGGTGGGCTGTGATTCCCGATCGCTTGAGCGTGGCAACAGCTGCAACAAGCGACGAATGTCACCTTGCGGATTCTGCACACATCAAGGGAGCCGTCTGTGACTGCCATTAGCTCGTTCCGCGACCTTGCCGTCTGGCAGGCCGCAATGGACCTGGCGGTTGCCGTGTATCGCGAGACGGGGAATTTCCCGCCGGAGGAGCGGTACGGCTTGCGTGCCCAGATTCGCGATGCCGCGACGTCGGTGCCTTCCAATATTGCCGAAGGGCACAGTCGCAGCAGGACAGGCGCGTACTTGCAACATCTGTCAATTGCGAGCGGTTCGCTGGCAGAGCTCGACACACGTGTCGAGTTAGCGCAGAGATTGCGTCTTCTCTCTGATGACGCGGCTGCACGCTTGGCTGAAAGGAAGCGGCAAGTCGGCAGGATGTTGGGCTCGCTGATTCGCTCCATCGCACACCTCGAACGAAGCCAATCTAGCCATCGCCACCGGAACCTGGCCCCGCTGGGCGGCAAAGACTCCGACTGCACCGACCCACCCGGTGACGCCAGCCCCGAATCCCGAATCCCGAATCCTGAATCCCGCTCACTCAACCGTGACGCTCTTCGCGAGGTTTCGCGGTTGGTCGACATCGCAGCCCCGGCGGACGGCGACGTAGTAGGCGAGCAACTGCAGCGGGACCGTCATAACGATGGGCGAGAGGAGCGGATCGGTCGCCGGCAGTTGGAGGTTCACATCGAGCACGGGCGAAAGCAGTGCCTGGATCCGCGTGTCCCCTTCGGTGGTGAGCGCAATCACGCAGCCGCCGCGCGCCTTGACCTCTTGGACGTTGCCCACCATTTTCTCGAAGAGGTGATCCCGAGGGGCAAGCGCGACCACCGGCAGGTCTTCATCGATTAGTGCGATTGGACCGTGCTTCATCTCGCCGGCGGGATACCCTTCGGCGTGGATATACGACACCTCCTTCAACTTGAGCGCACCTTCGAGGGCAACGGGGTAGTGGATGCCGCGGCCGAGGAACAGGAAATCGCGCCGGTGGTGAAAGCGTCGCGCCATCTCTTCGATCGTTGGCGCGAGCTGCAGCACCTTCTCCACCGTGAGCGGCAGTTGTGTGAGCGCGGCGGCGTGCGAGCGGATTTCATCCGCCGTGAGCGTGCCTCGGCCCTGCGCGAGATACAGCGCCAGCAAGTGGAGCGCGACGAGCTGGGCCGTGAACGCCTTTGTCGAGGCGACACCGATTTCTGGACCGGCATGCGTGAAAATGGTGCCGTCCGCCTCGCGCGGCGCCATGCTTCCGACGACGTTGCAAATCGCCAGCGAGTGAGGCCCGAAGCGCTGGGCCTCGCGTAGCGCGGCCAGCGTATCGGCGGTCTCCCCCGATTGCGTGATGACGACCACGAGATCGCGGTCTGAAATGATGGCTTCGCGATAGCGAGACTCAGACCCGTAGTCCACGTCCACTGGGAGGCGCGCGAGCCGCTCGATGAGGAACTTGCCAATGAGACCCGCGTGCCACGACGTGCCGCACGCGAGGATCAGCACACGCTCGATGCGCCGCACGGCCGCCTCGTCCAGGCGCGCTTCGTCGAGGAACACGCGCCCCTGCTCGACCGACGTTCTGCCGAGCACCGTCTCCCGGATGGCCCAAGGCTGCTCGAAGATCTCCTTGAGCATGAAGTGCTTGTACCCCGCCTTCTCGGCCATGACGGGATCCCAGAGAATCCGCTGCGTGGCCTTCGAGACGGTGCCGCCAGCGTAGTCGGTGAACTGCACGCCATTCCGCGTGATCACCGCCATCTCCTCATCGTCCAAGAAGGCGACGTCGCGCGTGTGAGCGAGGATGGCCGGAATGTCAGAGGCGACGAAGAACTCGTTGTTCCCCAGTCCGACGACGATCGGCGGACCGTTGCGCACGGCAACGATCTTGCTGGGGTCGTCAGCCGAGACCAGCACCAGCGCGAACAGACCGCGTAGCGACAGCAGTGCCCGGCGGACCGCCTGCTCCAGCCCGTCGCCGCGCATTTCGCGCTCCACGAGATGCGCGACCACCTCCGTGTCGGTCTCCGTGACGAAGCGATGCCCCTCGCTCTGGAGCTGGTGCTTGAGCTCGAGGTAGTTTTCGATGATGCCGTTGTGGACCACCACCTGGCGGCCGCTGCAATCGCGATGGGGATGCGCGTTCTCTTCCGTCGGGCGCCCGTGCGTCGCCCACCGCGTGTGGCCCACGCCGTACTCGCCTTGGAGCGGCGCAGCCGCGAGCGCCTCTTCGAGGCGGGCGAGCTTGCCGGCCGAGCGGCGGACGTCGACCGTGCCGTTGTGCACCACAGCCACACCCGCCGAGTCGTAGCCCCGATATTCCAGCCTGCGAAGCCCGTCGAGGATGACCGGGACCACCGCCTGCTCACCGATGTAGCCAATGATGCCGCACATAGCGTCCTACCAGCTCATTCAGGGCTCTGTCCCTTCTTGCGGCGTTCTCGAGCCCATCCTTCCTTGTTCACCTGTCGGCTGCGCGCCACGGCCAGCGCGTCCGCCGGCACGTCCTCCGTGATCGACGAGCCTGCCGCGACATACGCGCGTTTGCCGACGCGCACCGGTGCGATGAGCTGTGAATCGCTGCCGATGAATGCCTCATCCTCGATGATCGTCTGGTGCTTGATCGTGCCGTCGTAGTTGCATGTGATCGTGCCCGCTCCGACGTTGACACGATCGCCGACGGTCGCATCGCCGAGATACGTGAGGTGGTTTGCCTTCGAGCCGCGCCCGAACGTCGTCTTCTTGAGCTCGACGAAGTTGCCGATCTTCGCCTCCGCGCCAATGCGCGTGCCCGGCCGGAAATGCGCAAACGGCCCAACCGTGGCGTGTGGTCCGATGTGAGACTCCTCGATGACGCAGTGGTTCAGGATCACTGCGTGATCCGCCACCTCCGAGTCCACGAGTCGCGTCCCCGAATGAATGTCGCACGCGGTGCCGATGCGGGTACGGCCTTCGAGGTACACGTTGGGATGGAGCACGGTGTCCGGTCCTACTTCCACGTCGGGCCCGACATAGGTCGTGGCAGGATCCTCGAGCGTGACACCTGCCGCCATCAACTCTTCGTTCTTGGCTTGTCGCATGAGAGCACCTGCCTCGGCGAGCTGGGTTTGGGAGTTCACACCCATCAGCTCGCCCGGCTGAAGCGCCTCGACCGTATGAACGTCGAGGCCACGCTTTCTGAGCAAGGCCACCAGATCGGGCAGCGTGCGGTCGCGCGCGCCTGCCCGCCAGTCGAGCGCCTCCAGGATCTCCCGAAGGGGAGGCGCGGCGAACGCGCACACCCCCCCCGCGATTTCCTGAGCGCGCCGCTGCTCGGGCGAGAGGTCGCGCTCTTCGACGATGTGCGTCAGGCGGTCGCCGTGGCGAAACACGCGCGTGTAGCCGTAGGGCCGGGGCACGGTCGCCGTTGCGAGCGTCATTGCCGCGCCTGACCGAGCGTGCTCGCCAACCAACCGCTGCAGCGTGGCGGGGCGAAGGAGCGGGAGGTCCGCCGGGACAACGAGATAGGTGCCCTGCGTGTTCCCGAGCGCCTTCACCGCACAGGCCACGGCGTGGATGGGCCCGAGCAGCGGTTCCTGGACGACCGGCCGCACCTCTGGCCACGCATTCAGCGCCAGCCGCATCAATTCTGGCTGATGACCTATGACAACCGTTGTCGCAGTGGGCCTAGCGGCTTGTGTCGCTCTCAGCACCCATCCAAGTAGGTCAATACCCCCAAGGCGATGGAGCGGTATTGGACGACGGGAGCGCATCCGCAACCCGGGTCCCGCTGCCAAGATAATCGTTTGCAGGTCAGTCATGCGTGCCAGATGTCCGCCGCTGTTTCGAGCGTTCTACGGCGGCGTACACTTCCTTCTGGCTAATGCCATAACGGTCCGCCACCGCGGCAATCGCACGCCGGCGGGGGCGAGCGTCAGAGCCCCCAATGGTATCTATCATTTGACCAAAGGCTGCGGTTATCTCCTGGTCGCTGATGGCTCGAGGCTCATCGGCCCTCGCATCCGCGCGTTCAAATAGGTCAATTACCAGAGTAAGCTCTCCAACGGGTTGCCTCAGAGAGTCCGCCGTCAGCACGGCAGAGATTGGCCCCCTGATTAATTCTTCATGAAGCTTGGTCAGCTCGCGGCAAACGGCCACCTGGCAGTCTCCGACGAGCGACGCAATATCCTGTAGGGTCTGCCGGATGCGATGTGGGGCTTCGAAGCAAACGACCGTTCGCTGTTCGCGGGCCAGTGTCTGGAGCCAGGCCTGGCGCTCCTTGCCGCGCGCCGGCGGGAACCCGAGGAACGTAAACTGGTGCAGCGGAATGCCGGAGACGACCAAGGCGGCAACCACCGCGCTTGGTCCTGGAACCGGCTCCACGCGGATACCCGTGTCGAGCGCCTGGCGAACCAGCGCGAGACCGGGATCGGACAGGAGGGGCGTACCGGCGTCGCTCACGAGCGCAACGTCGTGGCCCTCGGACAGCTCACGCAGCACCCGGGCCGAGGCGGCCCGCTCGTTGTGACCGTGCAGGCTCGTCATGCGAGTGCCTATACCGGCATGGGCGAGCAAGCGCCGGGTCCGACGCGTGTCCTCGGCGGCAATGAGCGTGACGCTGCGCAGCACCCGGAGCGCCCGCAAGGTGACGTCCTCCAGGTTGCCAATGGGCGTCGAAACGACATACAGACGGCCTCCCATGCCGGGCACGATCCTTCGCCTGCTGCGGCGGGCCGATCAGGGCCTGCTGACGGGTATCGGGGCGGAAACGCGCATGCGAGATGCAAAAGACCACTGCGGGAGCCGCAGAAGACGTATTCTACATTGTCGGCCGTGCGTGAGAGCGGGGACAGCCTTGTTCTCGGGGCCGTTCGCTCGGAGTGCGCCGCGCGTTGTCGTCCGAGTAACCGGGTCAGTCCCCCGTTCACGCGGGGCGAGATGAATCCCAGAAGCCAGAAAGCCGAAGACCATACCGTGACACGTCAATCGAAGGGCTCCCTAGGGAGAGCCGCCGTGGCCGAAACGCTACCGCTGTTTGTCGAGGATTACCTGAGCTGGCGCTACGAGCAGGAGCCCACGGGCGCGACGTTCGATGGTGTCCATGCGCACGATGACCTGCTCGAGGACTTCTCGCGCGCGGCCATCGACCGTCAGACCCGCGAGCTCGGGGGATTTGCGCGTCGTCTCGCGGCCATCAAGACGGCCGTGTTGAACGAGGAGGAGCGCGTCGAGGCCGACGCGCTGTCGAGTAACCTCCAGTCACGCGTCTACGAGCTGGAGACCATTCGCACGTGGGAGCGCAATCCGCAGCTCTACGC
>JBOGIN010000823.1:0-5185 GCA_050742275.1 Vicinamibacteraceae bacterium | reverse complement strand
CGCCTACACCCACGCGCACGTCCTCGACATCGTGCGCCGCCAGCGCACGCTCAACTTCACGCCGGGCACACGATGGTCGTACAGCAACACTGGCTACAACCTCGCCGCGGTCATCGTCTCGCGGGTGAGCGGCCAATCGTTTGCGGACTTCACGAGGACGCGGATCTTCGAGCCCCTCGGCATGACCCGGACGTCGTGGCGCGACGATCACACGCGTGTCGTGAAAGGGCGGGCCGTCGCGTATGCAGAGGAGGATGACGGGTTCCACACGTTGATGCCGTTCGAGGATGTCCACGGCAACGCCGGCTTGCTGACTACCGTCGGTGATCTGTTGAAGTGGAACGAGAATGCCGTGGCGCCCAAGGTGGGTGATGCCTCGTTCGTCGAGGAGCAGCACGAGCCGGGACGGTTCAGCAATGGCCGCGCGCACGCCTACGCGCTCGGTTTGCGGATCGATACCTACAAGGGGCTGCGCGAGGTGGGGCATGGCGGCGCGACGGCAGGATACCGCGCTCACCTCACGCGGTTTCCAGACCAGCACCTCTCGGTCGCGGTGCTCTGCAACGTCGATGGCGCCGCGGCGGCCGACTACGCGCATGGCGTCGCTGACCGCTATTTCGCGAGTGCCATAGAGGCGTCGGCAGCCCCTTCTCCAAAGCACACGTTGACGAGCGCCGAGATCGACGCCGTCGAGGGGCTCTATCGCAACATGGCAAGCGGCGGTCTCATTCGGCTCGCGCGCGACGAGGACGAGCTGCGCATCGAGGGCGGATCCCCGCTCATCCCGCTCTCGGCGTCGCGCTTCGTCACGGCCGAGGGCCTGCGCGTGGAGGTCGACGGAGAGGGCAGGGCGCGCGTCAGCGATCCCCGCGGCACGGACGAGGTTTATGAGCAGATGGCCGCCGCCACCGCACCAACGGCCGCGGAGCTCGAAGAGCTCGTGGGGACCTATGTCAGTGACGAAGCCGAGGCCACGCTCGGCGTCGTGCTCGGACGCGCCGCACTCGCCATCGAGCGCCGGCCCGATACCACGGTGCAGCTCACGCCGCTGTACGCGGATGCGTTCAGCGCTCCCGGGCTCGGCACGGTCGTCTTCAGGCGCGATGCCAAGGGGCAGCCGACGGCGCTCAGCATCGTGCAGGACCGCGTCTGGGACCTGCGATTCACGCGCAGGTAGGCGTAGAATGACCGAAGCTCGTGACAGCAGCCAAAGGAGTGATCATGTCGTTGTCTTCGTCCTCTCGCCGGCAATTTCTCGCGACCACCGGCGTCGCCCTCACCGGTCCCGCGCTGGTCGGCCGGATTGTGTTCGGCTCGTCCAGGCCGGCTCAGCCGGCGGCGTCGAAAGGGCTGAAGATTGGTGTGGCTTCCTATTCGCTTCGGAAGTTCCCGCTGGATGCCGCGCTGAAGATGTGCCAGGAGATGGGCGTCGAGTACATCACGCTCAAGGACGTGCATCTGCCGCGCACCGACGCGCCCGAGACGATTCGCGCGAATCGCGAGAAGATCGAAGCGGCCGGCCTGACCATCATGGGAGGCGGCACGATCACCTGGAAGGTGAATGACGAGGCGGAGATCCGGAAGGATTTCGAGTATGCCAAGGCTGGCGGCTTTCCGACCATTGTCTGCTCGCCTGCGCCGGAGGCGCTCGATACCGTCGAGACACTGGTGAAGGAGTACGACATCAAGATTGCCATTCACAATCATGGTCCCGAAGACGAGTGGTATCCAGCGCCGAAGGATGCGCTCGACGCGCTAAAGGACCGCGATCCGCGCATGGGCATCTGCATGGACATCGGCCACTCCGTGCGTGCTGGGGCAGACATCGTGGAGTCGGTATCGCTCGCCGGCCCTCGGCTGCTCGATTTGCACATCAAGGATCTGTCCGACAAGAACGACAAGGAGAGCCAGGTGGAGGTCGGTAAGGGGGCGCTCGACATTCCCGGCTTGTTCCGCGCGCTGTTGAAGGCCGATTTCGCCGGACACGTGGCGCTGGAGTACGAGATCAACGAGAGCGACCCGCTGGTCGGTATGAAGGAATCGCTTGCCTACGAGCGCGGCGTGCACGATGCGCTCTCGAGCGAAGCGACAAGCTGATCCACTCACGGCGCCGGCGCCGGCAGCAGGCCGTCGACGAGGAACGCTTCACGCAGAAACCTGAACGCCGACTGCTCGAAGTAGTCGCGCTTCACGATCTCCACCCAATCGCGCGTGGCCGTGCAGCGCCACGTTTCCATGCTGCGCGGCTTCCTCGTGCTGAACGCGGCCGGTGAGAAGATGCCGACATTGACGCCGCTCTCCGTGTCACGCGCGGAAGGGTAGCGGAACAGCTCGACGTGAGCCGCGCGCATCGCCCGGCCGAGCGCTTGAGTCTCGCCATAGGCGCTGGGTGACGCGATAGACGCGCGGTGCGCATCAAAGGGCGGCGTCACGAGATCGATTGCTCGCTCCGAGCTCACACGCACCGTGAAGGCAGTGAGCTCCGTCGTCACGATACCGAGGTCCGCCTGTGTGCCGTCGAGAAAGACGAGCCGGTAGTACGCCACTTCGGCAAACGCGGCTCGCAGCCCTTCCGAGCCGTACCAGATTCCCCGTTCGTACCGGCTCGCGAAGCGGGAGCCGTGCGCGAGCGGCGGATAACGGAACGGCGTCGATAGCAGATAGTGGAGGTGGCCGTCGATCAGGTCCGGCGGCTTGGCGGCCTCGATCAGCTCTTCGAGAAGCGCTTGCTCATCGAGCGTGTCGACGAGCTTGCGCGTCGAGACCTGGTGCTGCGCTTCGACGATGCGCCAGGCAACGAGCCGGAGAAGGCGGAACCTAGAGGCGCCCCCGCATCGCGTCCAGATACCGGAGGACATGCATCAGCCCCTCGATGTGCCGGATGCGAGTGGCAGGCACGCCGCCGACGTGAGAGTTCTCCGCGTGCAGCCAGGCGCGAGCCTGAGCGTCATCGCCGCCCATTATCGCATCCAGGCTGCGATACATTCGCAGGAACAACAGGGCGACCTCCCCCTCCTTGCTTGTCGGATCGATGCCCCGACCGCGTTGCAGTCTGGAGACGGAGGCTTCGCTGGTGCCGAGAATCATCGCGACATGGCGGTGGCGCAGGCCAAGCCGTGTCGCGGCGGAGAGCACCGCCTTGGCGAGGACGGCCGCCGGCTCCGGTGTGGACCGGGCTCTCGATTGCGACGTGAGCGACATCAAATGAAAGTGTATAGCAAGTATCATTCACGTGCAAGCTGCGCCTCGAATCGAGCCGGCCGAGTCCCACAGTGCAGCTCAACGGTTACGGACCTGGCGAACGCGGGGATCGAGGGCGAACCGGCCGGCGCCGGTGGCCCCGAGCAGGAGGGCGACCATTCCAAAGAGCAGCGCCTTCTCTCTCACCGAGAATGGGTCGCCAGCATGTGCGAAGAGGACCGCCACACCCATCGTGATGAAGACGAACAGCGCGGCCGGGCGGGTGAGGAGCCCAACGGCGATCAGACAGCCGCCGACGAGCTCCGAAAGGCCCGCGCTCCAGGCAAAGACGATCGGCAGGGGGAAGCCGTAGCCGTCGACCCTGTCGATCAAGCCCGCCGACGGCGGTATCTTGTTGATGCCGTGGCCGAATGCCAGGGCGAGGCCGGTGAAGGCACGGAGCAGGAGCAGTCCCAAGTCGCCGATGACGCTCGCCGCGCCGGCTCCACCGAAGAGCAATCCGTTCATTATGATTCGCCTCCCGTATGCTTGGCCCAGTGGATGCTAGCCCTGTGGATGCTAGCCCTGTGGATGCTAGCCCTGTGGCCACCGCGTTCTGCCGCTCCCGAGTCTCTGATACTTACGGCGACGCCCCTCACAACGCTACAGCCCGGCAGCCGTCGCCACGATGGCCGCCTGCACCCGCTCGCCTGGCCGTGAGATCGCCTGGATCGTCGTGCGCGCCGGGGGCTGCTCTGGGAAGGTTTCGCGAAACACACGGTTTAGGCTGTCCATATCCGCCATGTTGGCCAAGTACACTTCGACGTGCACGACGTCACGCCACCCTCGGCCCGCGCCGGTGAGCGTGCGCTCAAGCTTTCGTAGAACGCCTCGAAGCTGGTGCTCGAATTCCGCCCCTGCCTCGGGTGCAGATTCCGTCCGCGTGTACAGCGTGTCGCCAACGCGCATGCCGCGCGTCCCTCCGCCGGCGTTGTCGGCGACCGGGATGGCCTCGCGATCGTCGGTTTGCCGCGACGCCACCACCGTGATCTCGGTCTTGATCTCGCCAGGGAGGCGCGGCAGCAACACCAAGCCTTGGGGCGGCGCCGGCATCGACGCGAACGAGTGGTCGTAGGCGCCGGTCAGCTCCTCCACCTCCTCTGGCGTGGTGAGGTAGACGTGGCTGTCGACCAGATGCGACAACCGGAGGCCGGCCGCCCTCAGCGTGGTCCGGATATTGACCAGGGTCTGCTTCGTCTGCTCTGCCAACGCCTTCGGTAGCCGTCGGTCTTTGGGAAATTGCCCGCCCATACCAGACAGGTAGAGCGTGTCTCCGGCCCAGACGCCCGGGGAATACGGTCCGAGCGGTGCGGGGAGAGCGCCCTGCGGCACGCGGACCACCGAGATCCGTGAAAGGTCACGGTACGAGATACAGGTGATCTCGATGCTCGCACCTCCAGGCAAGTCATCTGCCTCGACGGTGGTCCGAGCCGGGACGCGGCTCATGAAGAACTTGCCGTAGACTGCATTCATCCGGGTATAGTCGTCCATGTCGTTCAAGTAGACGTGGCACTTGACCAGGTTTGCGAAGTCCATTCCGGCTGCCTTCAAGACGTGCCCCACGTTTTCCATCGCCTGGCGGGTCTGGGCGTCAATTCCGTTCGGCTGCTCTCCGGTGACCGGGTCTTGGCCGAGTTGGCCGGCGAGGTAAAGTGTGTCCCCCGCCAGAACGCCAAAGGAGTACGGCCGATCCGCCGGGAAACGATCCGGCCGGACGACGCGGCGGCCCACCGCCGGTTGCTCTGCCTTCTGCTCGGTGCGGGGCGGCTCGCCAGCGCACGCGGCATGAAACAGGGACAAAGGGACCACCGCAATTAGTGCGACTCTCATGCGTGACATTCTCATGCCGATCAATCCTTCGCGTCCCGATGGACGTGGTCGAGGCGACGAGTGCCGCCGACGTGGCGGACCCGACGCGCCGGTGCTGGTGCGTTCGGATGGATAC
>JBOGIN010000822.1:0-6279 GCA_050742275.1 Vicinamibacteraceae bacterium | reverse complement strand
TTCTTCTCACACTCTAAAGGCCCCTCGCTACGTGCTCAGTGAGTGGTACCGTCGTTACCGCCGGTGCGCGCGCGCGCGACGACGTGGAGCGTATCGGTCGACACGCCGCACGAGCGTCCCGTCAGATCGTCAATGCGCAGGGTGATGTCGTACTCGCCTGGCGTGGACAGCACGTGCTTGACCGTCTGCCCCTCGAGCACCGTGCCGTCTGGCAGCGTCCAGGTATAGTCGAGTGTTCTGCCCTCGGCATGCGTGGAGCCGGATCCATCGAGCAGGAGCGCGTCATTGGCCCCGCCGATCCAGACTTCTTTGTCGGGCCCTGCGTCCGCCACCGGCGGCGCTTGCACGACCACCTGGATGCCGTCCGTCGCCGTGGCACAGGCACTGCCGGAATCGTCCGTGACCGCGAGTGTCGCCTCGTAAACACCGGGCTCGGCGTATGTGTGCTTTACCTCGTAGCCCTTCACGGCGGTGCCGTCCCCAAAGGTCCACCCCCAGGCGGTCATCTTTCCGTCCGGGTCCTTCGAACCGGCCGCCTTGAAGGTGAGCGGCACGTTCGGACAGGCCATGCGGTCATCTCCTGCCACGGCGCGCGGTGGGGCGTTGATGCGGAGATCTCTCGTAGCGGCACTCTGACTGTTCGCAAGTCCGCTGCCGTTGTCGAGGAACAGGGTGACCGCATATCGCCCCGGTTGGCGGTACACGTGCGTGACCGTGGGACCGTCCGCGCGTGCGCCGTCGCCGACGTGCCAGCGATACGACGCTTTCCGCTTCGCGGTGACGCCGGTGGCGTGCCAGCGGACCTTTTCGGCCGCGCAGGCAACCGCGGGACCCTCGATTCGAGGCTGAGGCGGCGCCGCCACTGAGACCTCGAGTGTGTCGGTATCCCTGCTGCTGGCACGGCCCCCGTCGTCCATGACGGTGAGCGTGACCTCATACCGCCCGGCCTGAGAATAGCTGTGAGCGACTTGCATGCCCTTGGCTTGCGCACCGTCGCCGAAGTCCCATAGGTAGCTCGTGAGCGCGCCGTCAGGATCGCGCGAGGCGGAGCCGTCGAACCTGATCGCTTCGCCAGCGCTCACCGTCCGATCGCTGCCGGCAACGGCCACCGGGGCCGCGTTGACGGTGACGAGCTGATGCGCGGAGATGGCCTCGCAGTCGGAACCCTTCGCATCGCTCTCGACGGTCAGGCCGACACGATAGACGCCTGGCTTGGCGTAGCGGTGTTCCACGACCGGCCCTGCGGCGGTCGTGCCGTCACCGAAGCTCCAGCGCCAGGCCGTGATGCGGCCCCCGTCGAGCACCGAGGCGGAGCCGTCGAAGCGAGTAGCCGTCGAGACGCGCGTCTGCTCCGGTGCGTTGATGACGGCCGTCGCCGCCGCGACTATCTCCACCTCCACGTCGTCCGTGTCCGTGTTGTCACACTGCGCGACCTGGTCGCCCTCGATGGTCAGGCTGGCGCGGTATCGTCCCGCCCGGGAATAGACGTGGGTCGGCCGGTCGCCTCCGCCGGACGCGCCGTCCCCGAAGTCCCACGTGAAGCCGTTCACCACGCCGTCGCGATCGGTCGACCGTCTACCATCGAACTGAACGGGCGTGTTCGCGCAGGCGCGCAGGTCGTCTCCGGCATCAGCCGCCGGGCCCTGGTGCACCCGTACGAAGGTCCGATCGGCGTGGCGGTTGCCCTCGAGGCCGGAGTCGTCCTCTACGCTGAGCGTGACGGGGTAGGTGCCACTCTTCTCGTAGGTCTTCGTGGGGTTGACGATGTCAGACGAGGTGCCGTCGCCGAAATCCCAGGTGTGCCGCAGGACGCCCCCGTCCGGGTCGCGCGAGCCCCCGCCGTCGAAGACCACGACGTCACCAGTGCAGACCTCTCGGCTCTTCCCCGCAACCGCGGTCGGCGGCCGATCGATTTCGACAGTCAGAGAATCGCGGTGCCGATGGTTGGCCACGCCACTGCCATCCTCAACCGTCAGCACCACGGGGAAGGTGCCACCCGCGGCGTAGGTGTGGGAGACGCGTGCGCCGCGTGCGGTCTTGCCATCGCCGAAGTTCCAGTGGAAGCTCAAGGGATCGCCGTCGGCATCGGCAGAAGCCGCCCCGTCGAACACAATCGTGCGGCGTGTCGTCTTCACGTCGGCGCCGGCACGCGCAACCGGCGCGTGATTGATCCGGATCGTCACCTCGTCACGCCCCGTGCCGCTCGACACGCCACTGTTGTCGGCAACCGTGAGTTGGGCGGTGTAGATACCTGGGGCGTCGAACGTGCGCTCCACCAGGCGACCGGCCTGCGGCACCCTGGTATCGCTGAAATCCCAGCGCATGTTCGCGATCTTGCCGTCGGGATCGAACGAGCGACGAGCGTCGAGCCGCACCGGCGCGCTGGGCGCGCTGAGGATGTCGGGTCCAGCGTCGGCGCGCGGCGGCCGATTGACGACGACCTTCGCTTGATCGACGTCGATCGCCTCGTCGTGAGCGCTGTTGTCCCGCACCGTGAGGCGTGCGAAATAGGTTCCGGGCGTCTCGTACGTGTGGCGCACGACGGGGCCGCTGGCCGTCGTGCCATCGCCGAGATCCCATTGGAAGGCGACGATCTCTCCGTCCGGGTCGACGGAGCCATCTCCGCGCAGCGCGACCTCTTCACCACGAGCGGTGACGATGTCCGAGCCGGCATCCGCCATTGGTGCGGCGTTCACCACCACGCGCTGCCTTTCCCGACCCGCGTTGTGGATCGTTCCAGAGTCGTCTGCCACCATCATCCAGACCTCGTAGGTGCCTGGCGCTGTATAGACGTGGCTCGGCGTCGGCCCGCTCCCAGTCGAGCCATCGCCGAAGTTCCATGCGTACCGTGCGATCGCGCCGTCCTCGTCGCGCGAGCCGGAGCCGTTGAACCGCACCACACCTCCGCCGACGTACTCGGATTCCAGCACCGCAACCGGCGGCGCGTTGACCACGACAGTGATCTCGTCGCTCGTCGTGGCGTTGGCGACCTTCGAGTCGTCCGTCACCGCCAGGCGCACCCGATACTGCCCCGACGACGCGTAGGTATGCTTGGCAATGGAACCTCGCGCGGTTGTCCCGTCACCGAAGTCCCAGCGATAGGCGGTAACTCGGCCATCGCGATCAGCGCTGTCGTGCGCGTTGAAGACGAGAGCCTCGCCGCTTGCCGCTCGCCGGTCGGTCCCGGCTGCGGCGACCGGCGGCTGGTTGACAATGACGGCGACCGTGTCGCTGGCGATGCGGCACGGATGCGCGGAGTCGTCTTCCACCGTCAGCGTCACGTCGTAGCGCCCAGGCTTGTCGAACGCGTGTTGGACGCTTCGGCCCTCGAGCGTGGTGCCGTCGCTGACCGTCCAGCCGTAGCGCCGGAGCACCCAGCGTTCGACCTTCGATGCCGAGCCGTCCAGCAACACCGGCTCGCCCGGGGCCACCAGGCGGGGAGCCTTTGCGCTGGCGACCGGTGGGCTCTTGATCTCGATCGTGAAATCCTGTGCGGAGCCGTGTCCCACCTGGGGCGAGGTGTCGCGGACCTCCAGCCGGGCGCGGTACGTCCCCGGCTTGTCGTAGCGACGCGTCACACGTGGGCCGTTCGCCTCGCTGCCATCGTGAAACCGCCAGCGGAAGCGCAGGGTCTCGCCCTCGGCATCGGAGGTGCGTCCAGCGTCCAGCGTGACCGTGTGGCAGTCGCTCGGCTTCACATCGGCAACGACGGCCGGGCGGACGTTGCGAGTAGGCCACTGCCGCGGAGGCAGCAGCAGGGGAAGGTGACGGCCATGCGCGTCGGTTGCGAAGAGCGTGAGGTCGTTCGGCTTCTCACGGCCCCCGCTGATCACGATTGCCGCCGGACCATCACGTTCCGCCTTGGTGAGCTGCAGCTTGCCGGATTGCCACTCGTTGTCCCCCGAGGGGGGAATCGGCATGGAGCGCAGCGGCAAGGCGAGCTCGGTCTTGGCGCCACGAGCGTCGAAGCTGTCGATCGTCAGACGGTCGACATCCGCAGACCGCTTCAACGGAAGCTCGAGGACGACGCCGGGATCTGGAATGCGAATGGTCGGCCGAACGCTGAAGATCTCGACACCCTGCGGAACGCGCTGTTCGTCGCCCGGCACGCCGACCGCCACGGAAAAGGCGTTCGCTTCGTCCCCCTTGCCCCCGTCGACGAGCAGCCGGAAGACGCGCCGGCCGTCCACCAGCGCACCGTCCGCCGGATCGAGCTCCGCCAGCGTCTGCCACGTGTCGTCGATGTCGGGGTCGGCGCCGAAGGCGCGCTCGGCGAGCAGGCGTCCGCGTTCTTTCTGGACGGGCTTTCGGGAGGCCTCCGGTCGGTACGCGGCGGGGCCGCCGAAGACGGCGAATCGAGTCTCAGAAGGCGTTTGCCAGCCGAACGCCAGGTCGTGCGCGCCGCCGGTGTCCGGATCGAAGAGCCTGAGCGAGATGCGGTCCTGCAGGGTAGCCGGGACGCTCACGTAGAGGATCTGGTAGAAATCTGGATCGCCCTCGCGCGGACGGTTGTCATGCCCATAGGTGACGAGGAGCGGTGTGACGCGGAGCGGCGTGACAGGAACGGGCCGCTCCGGCGGGGATGCCGGACTCGCAACCGCCAAGGCCAATCCGCTCAGAAGTAGCCAGAGCCGGACGTGTCTCATGACTCTTTGTCCATCTCGAGCGGGAAGATCCTGGTGTTGCCTGCGCTGTCCGTCAGCTCGATCTGTTTGAGCCTGGCGTCTGCCGCGTCGGTCTCGCCAGTCCAGACCACACCCGCATACTGCTTTGTGGCCCGGTCGTAGCGCAGAAAGCTGGCGGAGCTCCAGCCGTCCGTGCCGACGATGCAGCGTGCGATACGCGCCAGGCCAGACGCGTCACGGGCGACGGCCGTGACGCGCAGCATCGTGGCGCCCCCCTTCGTCGTCGCAACGATCCGATGGGTGACGGGCTCGGGCGGGGTCCTATCGAGCCGCACGCTCCAGCGCTTCATGCCCACGTTGCCAGCGGCGTCGGTGGCCACGATCTCGACCGGGTTGTCGCCCTCGGCGAGCTCGATCCGCTGCGCAAAGCGTCCCGCCTCGATCGCGATCTGTCGGCCGTTGACGGCCAGCATGGCGGTCTCACTCAGCACGCCGGCGATCGGGAGTACGGCGTGAGTGGTCAGCCGCGGCAACGGCTTGTCGAGGACAATCTCCGGTGCGAGGCGGTCGATGGTGACGGTAACGCGGGAGGTTGTCACGGAGCCAGACGGCGCGGTGACTCGCAGGGTGAGCTTCTGGCGCTCGCCGGTAAGCGGCACGTTGACGCGAAATTCGCCGGTGTCGTCCGCGTACGCCCGCGCGAGCCGCGATCGATCCTCGGCCTCGACGGCGAGATGGGCACGCGCGATCGTTCGACCCGCGAGCGGCAGCGCGCGGCCGTTGGCCAGGAAGTGATCCGGCGCCACGCGCGGCATCTCGCGCGCGAACTGAATCCGCAGGGGGCGGTCCGGCATGTAGGTAATGGGATGGCTCTTCGAGGTCTCGTTGCCCGCGCGGTCGGTAGCGCGGAGGCCCACCGTCTGGTCACCCTCCCTCGGTGTGAGCGCGTGCTCGAAGCGACCCTCGGCGTCGATCTCGACCGCGTGGCCATCGATCGTCAACTGCGCGCCCGGCTCGCTCTGCCCGGTGACGATCACCGGCGCCTTTCGCAGGATGCGCCCGCGCTCGGGCTGCTCGATCAACAAATAGGGCGGCGCCTTGTCGGCGCGCACTTCGAGTCGTTGGACTTCGCTGCGGGCCCCTGGCAGGCCGAACTTATCGAGCGCCGAGACGCGCCAGTGATAGACGCCAGGGGCGAGCGCTTCCGGCTGAAATTGCCCTTTCGGAATTCCTCTGCGCGTGCTGGCCATGCGATGGAATTGTGGGTCGTACCCAATCTCGAGCCAGTAGCTGGTCGCCTCCGCGACCGGGCTCCAGCGCAGCTCCACCTGGCCGGCGATTGCGGGGCGGTCCTCCTGCGGCGCTCGTGGCACAGGGGCCGGCAGGACATCGAGCTTCCGCATCGGGGCCTCACCGGAGCCAACGAGCGTCCCTTCGTTCCTTCCCAGCACCACCGTCTCGCCGTGCGCCGCGACGCGCACCGGATCGTCGTCGGAGTTGGTGAACTTCGCACCGCTCGAGTCGTGGCGGACCCAGAAGTTTCCAGAGTCGACCCGCGCCTCGACGCCCGGGACTTCTACCTCGAACCGCTTGCGCGCGCTCTTGTCGGCAAGCAGCGCGTAGAAGTCGCCTTCGATGAGGCTCACCTTCGCGT